>JAJZZH010000098.1 GCA_021797675.1 Bacillota bacterium
AGCCTTCTCGTTCCACGAGATGCCGGATGGTATGGATTTCGGCCATCTTTTTCACTCCTCATCCTCCTTTAGGAGCGACATGGTTTGTCGATCCATGTCCAACCCTATCGGAAGGAGAAATTGATGGTTCCCTTTTTTTACCTCGGAACCACCGTTTCAGGTGGCTCCGTTTTACTCGGCCATGGCCTTCCAAGTGGTCCCCTTTTACTCAGCCGAATGCAACTATTGGCTGAGCGCAAGCAAGCCTATGAGAAGTTCGGTAAAGGTTTGTCCTGCGTGGCCCCAGCGAACAGGTTTCCGGCACGGAACGCCGCGCCCCCTGCGCTCACCTCCGTCCATTCGCACGGGTTGCAGGACGTCGCGAAACAGGTGGATAAAACCTTCCAGGCCTTCGTTCGCCGGGCGAAGGCCAATGCCCTCCACATGGTTATTGCCCTTCTGGTCCTCGATGTAGCGTTCGACCCCATCGAGTTGTACCGCACCCACGGTCGCCACCAAATACGCATTGGTCCAAAGTGAGGGCAAGCAGCGCTTCAGAGAGGGGAACTCGTCAAGCAGAACATGGGACGTATAGCCTTTCAACTGCTTGACCACCTGCGGATCGCACTCAATGAGGAGATGCACGTGATCGGGCATGACTTCCAGCTCAATGATGTCTGTCTGGAGCTCTCGGGCTTTGGTGTTGAGTAGTTCTTTCAGTCGCGTATCGACTCCGTTGACGAGCACTTTTCGTCGGTATTTCGGGCAGAACACGACATCGTATCTGCAGTTAAACGTGATATGGTGATGGCTTCCGTCATACGGCTCATGCAACTGCATCCATGAAAGTATGCCACGAAGAGATTATCAATCTACTGCGCGATGGCATGACTCGGTGGGGAACCGATGAGGATCCCCTCATGGCAAGAGCAGACTCCAGGGGCTTTCATCCCCATCCCTCAAGGTAAACCACGGGGATTTTCGCCGCGACGTTGGGACGCGCTGGGGCCACGCCCCCCCAAGGCGTTTCCCAAGCAGGATCAATGCCCGGGCAAACTTCTGGAAATTCCCCGTCCATCGCTACCAAGGAACCCTCTTGGAGGCTACGAACATCATGCAACGCCGGATCCAATCGACCCTCCCCACCTCCCACGTCTGCGCAAACTGATCGCGCTCAGCGGCATGGTGTCTTCTGGCCAAGCATGTTCATTCTCATTGCCCTGATGGAGGCGGGTTATCGTTTGTCTACTCTGAGCAAAGTAGCGATCGCGCCTCCGCCTTGGATATTCTGGCTGCGATCATGGACCATGGACTCGGACCTTGCTGACAACAAGCGTAGAACTCCTGGTCTAAGATGATACCCATGGCACAATCGCGGCGCTGACCGACGACGGTCAGGTCGCGTTGGGGATAGGCATTGCGCAGGCCGACGGGATCGTGCAATGGATCCCCTGGGGACCATCCCAGCTAATCAGAGCAATCCCCATGCTAAATGTAAGCCAACCTTCTGACTGAACCTCGGGGCCAAACGGGAAACTCGTCACCGCAGAGGGCTCGATGAAGTCCCACTTTCAGGATCTAGAAGTTGAAAGTGATTCCCTTCGCTGGATAGGGTTGGAGGGACAAAAGCAGGGATGTGTCCGGCACAGGGGACCGAGCAAGTAGACTCACAGAGGTCTGCGTCTCCCGTTCTTCGCTCGGTGGGGCTGAGGCGTTGAAGTCCCGTGGATATGTCATGGTCTCTGTGGGCATACCGCCGGAACTCCGTGAGAGGCGGTTCGCGCGTCGGCCAGAAGGACGTGCGGACAGCTGACGCAGCGACCACGACCGTTAGTCAAAAAAGCCCGCGTCTTCCTCGGCGAGATAGGCCTTGGCAGCCTCTTGGTCAAAGACGACCCCGAGTCCCGGTTGATCGCCCACGCTCACAAAGCCATCTCGGATGATGGGGGAAGGCAGGCCTTGGACGATATCGAACCAGGGGGGATCGATTCGGGGGAACTCGAAGGCAATGAAGTTTTGGGGCAAGGTGGCCGAAACTTGAATCAAGGCCGCGAGACCCAGGATACCGTCACCAATCCCATGCGGGGCGATGGAGATGCTGTGCAAGTCGGCATATTCGGCGATCCACTTCAGTTCCGCCAACCCCCCCACGTCTAAGGGGTCGGGACCGATGACGTCCACGGCACGATGCTCAATGAGATCCATGAAGTTTTGGCGCAGGTAGATCTGCTCGCCGGTATGGATGGGCGTGGAGGTTCTCGTGGTCAAGTCACGATACAGGCTGGGACTGGTATAAGGCGAGTAGTCGCCGGTCAGCAAATCTTCCAGCCAGATTAAATTCAAGGGTTCCACCGCCTGCGCGAACCGGATGGCGTCGGACAAGGTCCACCCTGGACCGCAATCCATGGCCAATCCGATTCCATCTCCCAGTTCGGCTTTGAGGGTACGAACCTTCTCAATCTGGTGGCAAAGGCCGCGCTCCGTCAAAGGACCTCGATTAATCCCGCGACCGGGCCCCGCGTCCCAGTCATTGACCGTATGCCCGGCGAAATGAGCGAGCTCCGTGCCGTGGTATCCGGTGGCATATTTGGCGATGGTAAACCCTTCCTTGCCGTTCTTGAGCGCGGTGGCGCTCGCGTAGACAACTCCGCCTGTGTTATAGACCCGGACGCGGTCGCGGACCTTGCCCCCCAAAAGGCGATGAATGGGAAGGTTTGCCGCTTTTCCGGCGATGTCCCAAAGTGCTACCTCGATGGCACTGACGATGCTTCCCCAGGGCTTGAAGGCACCAAGCTTGCGGATGGATCGCATAACGCGCTCGATCTGAGTCGGATCCTGGCCCACCAGGATCGATCGATAGAGAGGGGTTTGCATGGTCACATAGGGCTTATAAAATTCCACTTGGCTAAATCCGTCAATTCCCTCATCCGTGACCACGCGAATGGTGGGATATTTCTCAATGGTGGCGCACCGAACGTCTGTAATTTTCATGAGTCATTCCTCCCTGGATGGCGCTCAAGACAAACAGCGTTCGCCCATTCGCCATTCCTTGGCTCGGGGCATCCACGGTGGCGACCAACGACATCCTGCACGAGGCTTATGATAGGCTTGGCATGCAATCGATGCAATAGCCAGCGCAACCCTGGAACTTGGCTTGGTGGGGGAATTGAAAGGTATTGGGGTCCGTTTTTGAATGAAGATGGCGCAGGTTGAACGCTCTGCTGCCTTGTGCTCCATGTTCCGGGGCTCATCCTCAAAGGGTAGGATGGTCGGCTTGGCTATCCTGCTAGAGATCCTTCACGGTGAGCATATTGGACTTTAGCTTTACGCCCCCACCCTCGTGTCTGTGTTATTTATTGTGTTCGACCGCTATCCGACATTTTGAGAAGAAGCCTCTAGATGGCTCGCTTCTGACCACCGCGATGGTCAGATCCGCGACCGGCGTTTGCAGTCCGCCGTATGCTGCCATAAAGCAGACGCGGTGTATCCCCGCCCGGTCCGCTGCAAGGACGATCTTTACGACTGGGTGTATACACCCCAACTGAAATCTGCATCTCCATATGTCTCGGGGTTCAGCAGCGCTCTTCACGAGCCAGCAATCCCCCGGCTTGCCGTCGTTGTCAACCACTGCGACACATGTCGGTCTTGGAATGGCGTAAGTGTAGCCCAGTGGCACCGGGCCCGGCGGATCGGGTCGTACGACCGAGGATCCCGCGGACATGATAACCGCTGCCAAGGAAAGGACCCGTGGACGACCCATGATCCCGCCGTCGTGGCAAGGGCTTCGGCCCCAGGGCCGCGGCCTCGTAGGATGACCCGTAGGTCGGAACCAACTTAGCGGGCTGAGGGGAATTTACGCTCGAGATGAGGGATGGTCCCTCAACGGCGCCGTGTAGGCCGAGTCAAACCACCCCAAGCGGCTGAGGCACAACGGTCCCAGTCGTGCGCGTTGCGGAAAAGGCCCCATTCAGGGGTCGGGTGTGGACGAAGAAGATGACCGTTGCGCAAACCCAGGTAAGCATCGAAAGTACGGTCCAACGATGTCAAAATGGAGAGTTCTTCCCTCTCTCCAGAGGATCGAAGGCGAAATCTACTTACGGCCTTCGTGGCATCTGGGGTATAGTGGGCACGAGCTTGGCCTGGGCTGGAGCATAAGACTTGAGAACCCGGTCGGTCAGGCGAAACGAAAAGCCCATAAGGGTAGCCCGCGACGGGGGAAAGTAGCGATGCATCGACCGGGGACGGACCGTCCCGTGCTAGTGAGGAAGGGCGTGTAACGCGCCTGGAGCGAAGGGGACGGGCGAACTCAACGAGGCCTTGGCCAACCTTCGCAGAGGAGCCAGTGCGTCTCGGCGTCGCTCGGCGGCGGTACCGCCGCCGCGCAAGGGTTCGCACGAGCTGAGAGGTTCACGTCCGGAATCTGTGGGGGACTGGAGGTGCAATTCCTCCGGTCCCCCCCCGCGCCCGCCGTACGGAATTTTAGATAACTGGCAGGAAATCGGGCACGGCGGCGTGGGATATGGCAGCATTTCTCCCCGGAGGTGCTCAGATTATGTTATCGGCCGAACCCTTGGCCACGGGGGCCACAGAGTTTGATGGCCCGCTTGCATACGCTGCCGAATGTGCGGAAGCCACGCGGTGTCCGCCATGCCTATGGTACGGTGCTCGCCATCGCCTTAGCCGCCATTGCGGTTGGGTGTACCAGTTTATTGGCTATCGGGGAATGGGCCAGCGGCCTGAGCCAAGAACAATTGGCGACCCTAAAGGGCGCTACATTCCCCCGAGTGAATCCGCCATTCGGCGAACGCTACAACGGAGCCAGGCGGAGGAGTTGGATAGTTTGTGGAACAGTGGATGGCGTAGCAAGGCCATCCGGTGGACACCTGGGACCAGGGCAACGGGCGCATCGAGCGCCGTCGGATCCGGACCAGCATCGCCCTCAACAATTTCAGCAACTTTCCTCATGTTCAACAAGTGTTTTCTTTGGAGCGCACGACGATCCTCCTGAAAGCGAGCGAAATCCGGCAAGAAACCGTGGTGGGGCTGTGCATCCGCGGTCGGATAAACTATCACCCGACGCGCTCTTGAAAGCCGTACGCTTATGTTGGACGATTGAGAATAAGGTACACTGGGCCCGTGATGTGAACTGGCGGGAGGACCCGTCACCGGTCCGAACGGGAGCAGCCTCCCACGTCCTGGCCAGCCTTCGTAACGCGGTATAAAGTTGGCCCGATCTCAAAAAAAGATCCGGATCGCGAGGTAACTCCGTACCTTCGGTGAGGATCGTGATGCGGCAACCGCCCTCGCCACGGAACCATCTAGCCACCATTGAGTTCCCCATTGAGTTCCTGATCGACACGTATTCATCTATCCCGTCACCGGTCGCAAGCGACCGGAAGTCACTCACGGATCCGGCACGTTTGCAGCGAACCGGGCTGTCAAAGTTTTCACAATTGCCGAAGTCCTGACCGCCCTTGCATGCTACCTTGACAGCCGTGATGCAACCTCTTGGAATGGAGGAGGCTCTTTTTACGACCCCTCCACAGTACGGCATTGCTACTACCCCTTGGTGGGTGCGAAACGTGCGTTCAATCCTCCACCGCAGCCCAATGCGAAATCCTGGCAGTTGGCGGCTCCCTTATCTCGTCGAGGCCCGGCCCTGCCGATAGCTGGTCCAGCCACAAAATGCACAGCCAACGTTCAGTAACGTATCTTCCACATCATAGTATCCACACCGAGGACAGGACTCCAGATTCTGGGTGCCTTGCTTAACGTTTTGGATCAATTGATCCCAATAGGCCATCACTTCGCTCCGTCCACAAAACCGGGGCGGTGGTGCGAGGTTCGTCCCTCCCTGGAACACGGTTAACAGGGCTTGCCGATTCGTCGGATTCCCCAGCACCAACTCCGTGCGAGCGATGTCCACGAATGGTAGGCGCACCGCAGCCCTCGTCGCTGCGGCGGGCAGCCACTCCAAGACGTGCCCGCGGATTCGAATCCTACCGTCTTTCCAAACTCCCCGGTTCGCGGTCATCTGCTGAAATTGGACCCGAAACCAGGTATCAGAAAACCTCACCCCGTCTTCTCGGATAACCGGGATGCCTGTGGCCTGATCGAGATACCCGGCGAGCGATGCGGGCGTGGCGACATATACCCACCACGAGTCCATGCCCGATCGGTCGATTTGCAGTCTCGCCGTTTCAGGCGCGCCGCTTACGGGGGCGGAAGTAAACCTGACCGCCTCAATGCCTTGATAGGGGCATTCGAGCGCCTGCTCCGAACGCTCATCCACCAGCATCATCCGTGTGTCGGTGAGCACGATCTTTCCGGTCCGCACACATCCTTCGCCGATATCTCCGATTTGGATGGTTCCGATTCCCGACCAGCGTACCGGTTCATTCAAGTCCACGGCCTGTTTCTTCGACCGCCGGTCATCGCGTTCCCACGCCCGTATCGCCGCGTCCCAATCGGTCATCAATCCGTATTGCAGCATGGTGGACATCCCGGCGGCCAACAGGCGCAGATTCAGGCCGACCAGAGGAATACCCGCTACGCCAATGATAACGTCTGCGCCTAGCCACATCCCTTTGTCGAGGAGGCGGTCGAGAAGGTCCCCCAGCGTAAATTTTTGGTTAGGGCGCAACTCACCCGGCACAGCGCGTCACCTCCGAATTACATACGCCTAGCCCAGAGTCTTTAATCTGCCCGTGCGGACACAAAGGAATAGGGAGACAACGGTCCCGTAAATATAACGCGATAGCCGGATTCTTGAAGGGTAGCGAGCCATCGCTGCAACGGTTGAAGTTCCGCCGGGTCCGCGAGGCAGGAGACGCTAACCAACAGCCGTTGCGGGAACTGCTGCCGGGTGGATCGTATCGGCATCGTTTCGCTGACGAATTCCGCAATTTGCTCGTGAAAGCGTTGCGCTAGTGCAGCTTCGTGGTCCGCCAACATCTTTTCCAGCCGACTTTCCTGCTGGAGGCGCGAGAGATATTTCAAGCCTGCTAACGACGGATCCTCTGCGGCCAACGGCTTGTCGCTCGGACTCTGCTGCGCCCCATCCGCCCGGAGAACCTCGGGATCCGCCCAAATCTGAATCCCATATTCCAATTTGCGCCCGATGCGTTGAAAGGTTTCCGCCAAGCGCGGACCCGTTTCGTCCAGCCATGACCGTATTACCTGGTGGCGCTCTTGGCCTTCACGATACAAAATGGTATCGAACCGCATCGGGATGACCGCCCCGTACACCGTCCGGGCCGCCGCCAGAACCTCTTCATGTTGAAAGAGCCACTCTGGAACCTGGGCCATGTCGTCTGACGCATAGGGCCGGGGATCACAATCGTGTACGATTGCCACCAATCCGTCCGAGACCACGCTATACACTTCCCGGTGATCAAGTCCGCGAACCGACCAGGACGTTTGCGCTTCGGTTTGGTGCGCGATCCCGTAAAGATAACAAGCGGTGGGCGATAAGTCTGAAGGTGTCCCCTCCCCGCGTGCGCCCTGATCCCTAGGGCCCGTATCGCCCGCATCCGGCATGCTGTCAGCCGTCGAAAAAACATCCTGCGGACGTTTTGCTGTCTCCCCGCCCTCATTCCACTCCTTCCCCCGAATATCCGATGGGGATGGCATGTCTTCCCCAAACGCTTCGAACAGCTGACGGCGTATTTCCTCGCGGATCACATGCCTGACACGCTGTTTCACTGCCGCTTGAAAGCCATGCTGTTCGAGCGCTTCCCCAATCCAACGCAGCAGAACCTCGTCCAATGACGCCTTATTCCAATCGATGGCTAACGCCTCCCCCCCTGTACCGTTGCGTTGAGCTTAATTCGGATCCATCATCAGACCATCGGCGCGGATCGGTTAAGCGTCCCACCGTCCTATCCACCACATCATCAAGACCGTCTCGCAAATCGGCCACCACACTCTCCAGGCCGTGCTCCTGCTTAATCTGTTCAATGGCTTGGTCCATGTCGCGCAGAGCCAGACCTAAACGATTGATTTCGTCGAGATCCAAACTCCCGTCGTTCATTCGCCGGATGGCTTGCGTGCGTAGCATGTCTCGAATGATCTCGACGAGGGTGATGACTAAACCCAGCAATCCTTGCTTCAAGTTTTGCTCGTCAATTTCAATCATGATCCCGCCTCTCCCACCCATCGCTTAGGGACAATGATCTCAAGGTGTCCTCGGGAGGTTCGCCATTGGATGGGTCCCCCCACGGGCCCTGGAAACACGACGTGGTAATGGTCCACGTGATCGGACGCACTGCGTACCGTCACCATCAACATCGCCTCGGAGAGCTCAATAGACGGTTCATGGTTCACGGGAATCCTCATGAGCACGACATAATGGCGCTCTTCACTCACGACATCCAGCCAGAATTGGTGAGTTCGCGGAGCTGGGTTCCGCCGGAGGGTGACGGCTAGCAAATTATGCTCGAGCACCACTTCGGCCGGTAAAACCACCTCCGGCAGTTGAGCCAGCACGGTCACGCTATCCTCCTCGCGGATCAGGTCGACCCAGAAATGCCGTAGCATCCCTTCTCGGTTATCCTCGTCGGCAAACCACCATTCGCCGTTCACGACTTGCCCGGTTTCAGGATCCGTTCGGCTCATGTGGAACTCGAGCGCGAGACGGCCCGTCGCGCGTTGGTACGCGGGATTCAGGCTCTGCTGAATATGCAGCAAAGTTTGCATGTCCGTCGCGAAGTGCCCTATCCGGCGTAAACGCCAGAGGCGAACATGACCATCCACAGCCGCCATCTGCAGCATGGCCCGCGAAATGCCATCCAATGAGGCGAACCGGTCATCCACGGCCGCTTCCTCCTTCCGAGGCTGGCTGCGAGGACACGCGGGCGAACTACGTGGACGTCGGCTCCAACTGTGGGCTAGAATCGGTCCGACGTTGAAGCGCCCGGGCCGATAGCCATCCGCACCACGGGCAACTCTCATTGAGCAACTCCGTACGATCCCCTTGTTTCCCGCATTGCGGACAACTGTCCTTAGAATTTTGGGCCGCCTCCCACGCGGCAGTATTCGTGTTCGTCCCTGATGGGAACTGCAATCCATACTGTGCGGCGGTTTCGAACGATGCCAGGGCGGCCCTCAATTTGATGCCCAGAATTTCCACGCCCGCTAAGGACACCGCAATATCCGCATTGATGACTAACCCTTTGTCTAATAGTCGATCGACCAAGGCTATTAACGTATCTTCGCTTCGGTGGGGGATCGACTTCAGCATGCTGGTGGCCAATGCAATCCCTCCTGATTAACGGTATTCCCAGGGAGCCGATGCCCTCGCGCCTACGGCTTGGACACGGGTGCGGTGACCTGGGCCCCGGAGACTCCCCGCACGGCAAGGCCGGTCGGATCTCGTCTATGCAACAACGCGGTCTGAAAGTCCTGGGCGGATATCTCAGGGGGGCGTCCCGCGGAAGGCGGTGCCTGAATATAGCGCGCCAAGGCCTGCATCGCAGCCAATCGGCATATCGCAGCAATATCCGCCCCACTCAATCCATTCATCATTTCGCCCAGGGTGTCTAAGTCGACGTCTGGGTTCAGCGGTCGCTTCGCCGTGTGAATCGCCAAAATCTGACGGACACCATCGGGATTCGGCAATGCGCATTCCACCAACACGTCAAATCGTCCCGACCGCCGAATCGCGGGGTCAATGATATCGGGACGATTCGTGGCGGCTAGGACCAGGACATTGCGGAGCTCCCGAATCCCGTCCATTTCGGTCAGCAGTTGCCCGACTACCCGGTCTTCGGCCCGGGAATTGCTGTGACCGCTTCGTTCCGGAGCCAACGCGTCAAATTCATCAAAAAAAAGAAGACACGGTGCCGTTTGTCGGGATTTGAGAAAAATGTCACGAACCGCAGCTTCTGACTCTCCCACGTACTTGGAGAGCAGTTCAGGGCCCCGAATACTAATCATATTTAGCCCCAAACACGTAGCCAGCGCCTCGGCCAGCAAGGTCTTTCCCGTTCCCGGAGGTCCACTGAACAAGACACCGCGAGGCAGCTCCGCTCCCAATTGGGTGCAGACTTCAGGGTGTTGAAAAGGCAGGATCACCGTTTGTTGTAAGAGGGTTTTGGCGTCTTCCAATCCCCCCACCTGATCCCACGCTATGTTGGGGACTTCGGTTAAAACCTCGCGCAACGCCGAAGGCCCAATCGTGTCCATCGCGTTCAAGAAATGTTGCTGCGTGACCGTAAGCCGTTTCACGAGCGCCAGCGGAATGGCGCCCCCATGCTCATGGGCCGCAGGCAGGAAGTCGCTCAAAGCGATCAACGCCGCTTCGCGACAAAGCGCGGCTAAATCCGCGCCGACATACCCGTGGGTCTGAGCCGCCACGCCGTCCAACGCGACGTTGGGATCGAGGGGCATGCCCCGGGTATGAATCTCCAGTATCTCCAAACGGCCGGCTTCGGTCGGCGCTTGAATGGATATCTCCCGATCAAATCGCCCAGGACGGCGAAGAGCGGGGTCCAGTGCATCCGGTCGATTCGTCGCGCCGATGATGATGACCTGGCCGTTCGAATCCAGTCCGTCCATGAGCACCAACAATTGTCCGACCACCCGCTTTTCCAGGTCCCCATGGACCTCGCCGCGCTTAGGCGCAATGACGTCAATTTCGTCCAAAAAGATAATACTGGGGGCGGCTTGCCTAGCGCGCTCAAAAAGCTGTCGAAGATGCGCCTCACTTTCTCCATAATATTTATGCATGATTTCGGGCCCATTCATGAGCAAAAAGGTGGCCTCGGTTTCCGACGCGATGGTCCGAGCAAGCAGCGTCTTGCCCGTTCCCGGCGGTCCGGTCAAGAGAATTCCTTTCAGGGGGGTAATCCCCAAATGCTGAAAGACCTCGGGATATCGGAGCGGAAGTTCAACAACCTCCCGCACTCGCTGCACGGCAGGACCGAGCCCACCCACATCATCGTACGTGACACCATCTCCGTCCGCGATCGGAGCCGCGACGCGCCACACGATCTGGGTGTGCGGGTCGACGATCACCACCCCGGCGGGGACCGTCTTTTCGACACGCAAGTCCACCGAACGGCTACCCCACCATCGCATGCGGATCCGATCATCGGCCAGCACAGGAAGACCTCCCATATTGCGCCGAACAATTTCCTGGAGATCGGGTGCCAGTTCGCCGTTCACGTGCAACACCACCCGTTCACCACGCTGGGCCGGCCCTGCCTTGACGCGCACATGGTCCCCAAGTCGCGTTCCCGCATTCAGACGGGTGATTCCGTCGGTCTGGATGGTTGACCTACCACGCTCATGAGGATGAGCCGGAATGACCCGCGCAGCCGTCGTCCGTTTCCCAGCGATCAAAATCACGTCACCCGAACTGACGCCAATACGTTCCATATCAGCCGGGTCCATGCGGGCTAGCCCGCGGCCCGCGTCATGCGCGTGAAGTTCGGCAACGGTTAAGGGAATGGCAGAGGTCTCGTCCGATGCGTGCTTGTGCGCGCTGTCCATTATACGTTGCTCCCGAGAGGCGTCTTGGGTACGGGGATTTCTCCTATCCCCTTGCGCACATGAACCGTCTGAGCCTGCCGGCCGACACCCGTCGGCAGCGCCATCCGCTTAGCGTGATCTTCTCCCTGTCCGTTAGCAGTAAGCATCGCGCTGTGTCCGTCGACGCGAAGCGTTCTCTCATCCACGCTGGGCATTTCAATAGTCATGCGGACGGCACCGTTTTCGTCAAAAATGTCCGTGAGCGGCTCGCGATCCGCGTTAATCACCGGACCGTTCGGCGTCGCGACCACCTTGCCAAACGGGTTGCCGGTCAGACCGGGGCAAACCGAAAGGCCGAAGACTCCTGATCCCCCATCCGCGGGCCCCGGGAAATCAGCGCTGGCGGAGGACCTGTCCCGGTTTAATTTTTCCACCAGATCCCAAAGCTTGCTCATTCCTTTGAAAACGTCTCTCATATCCATCTCGAACCGGAAATTTCCCGGTTTTGTCATCCTGCATGTCTCCCTTTACGGCGTTGAAGCCCTCATAATTCACCTCATAGGTATTCTGTGAGAGCCCGCCTTATGCTGTCCGCCTCGGTGATGTTGAATCCCCCCAAAGACCACGATGCAGATATTCTCCGAGGGCTTTGCCACCGGGACGAGCAAGGATTCGCCTGGCGAAACCGACGACCGGCATTCGTAGGGTGCATCTCATCTTTGTAAGTATATAATTGCCATGTCTGGTACTCACTGGGGATTGTTGAAGATTCCCCAATCGTCGTGTAGCGACAGCGCAGGGCTTGGAAATCACGATGGGAGTTTTCCGACAGGGGGGCTGGAACCTTGGTCTGCAACACGACCGCCGTTTCCGTTAGGCTTGCACAACGTGGGCTCCGGGTTCCGCGATTCACGTCACGGGGGGTCAACCAGCGCTTCGGTCGTCTTGTGCCAAACCCTTGCGGTATAATGGTTCTGAAACCCTCACATCCGATGCCAGGAGGTGCAAATAAGAGAAATGGCTTCCGAATCCTTGAACGATGTTCTTGCAGAACTGAACGAACCCGATGTGGATCAAGAACAGTATGAGGCCTGCCTTGATAAAGTTAGGCAATTCGGAGCCGATGCGATCAGACCGCTGTTAGCCAAACTGACCACGGCCCAAGAAGACCAGATTGAACCCCTGGTAGAAGCCCTCGCGTCGGTAGTCGACTTCGACCTTGAGGCAGTGGTAGACTGCATCGCCGACCCCAGTATCCCACCAAGAGGCCGGATGGAGGCCTTTTCCGCTCTCCCCGAGCGCACGCTGGATGCTCGGCATTTGGACCGACTGGCCTCGATCCTGGATGAACCGCTGATGCCGGATCCTCTTGCCCGCGGAATCCTGAAGGGTTTGGTGATCAGCCTATTGGCAGACCGCAAGGCCCTTCAGTTTGGAGAGGTGATGGAACGCGCTTTTCGGGACCATCGTGTGGATGAAGATTACGTCGCCTTCGACCATGTCGCTAGGGATTTCGGTCTACCTCAGCCGGAACCGAGTCCTCCAGACGCGTTCTGCTTAAATCTATACTGTGAGGCCTGCGGCCATTTTTGGCACGTTTACACCCCGATCCTATCGGTCGGGATCGGTGGCCCACGCGAGTTGGTGCTGCCGGTAAGCCTCGACTGTCCCTTTTGTTCCGAAGGAAACGGGGAGCTTGGCCAACTGACGCAGTTTCGAATCATGAGTGAGATAATGGCATCCAAAACACGAGAGCATAACCAATCGGTTCGGGTCAGAGCCTTCCAATCGGCTCCGAACGTTCGTGGCAACCGTCCGCTGACGGCCTGGCAGCAAGACCTTGAGGACTATCCGGATGACGCCGACCTTCTCATCCGTTGGGTCAACTACCTCCGCAACGCCGGCCACTGGCGTGACGCAACCAAGGTAGGTCGCAAGGGGCTGGAACGTTTCCCTGAGCATCCCGCCTTCTACGCTCTCGTGAGCAACCTGGAAAACTGCCAGGCGCGATTTGACGAAGCCGAACGGCTGGCAACCCTGGGATGTCAGTACGCCGAAAAGGCAAACGGACAATGGAGGACGTTATTAGAAGCGTCTCAAAAAGATGCCCGCCTCCAACACATCGCCCGTCCCTGGGAGGCTCAGGTGGCCTTGCCGTCCCGCAAGGTGGGCCGCAACGAACCCTGTCCTTGCGGGAGCGGCAAGAAATATAAGAAGTGTTGCCTGACGTAATTACTCAGGGGTAGGCAAGAGTAGGTGGACCCGGGACGGAAGCCCCCCGAGCAGACAAGTGACGGTAGGAATGAATCCCTAACCCCAACCCAAAGGGGACAAATCCTGTGAGGTCTGCGGTCTCCTCACGGAGACGAGGAAAGCCAAAGGAGACGCCCATGCCCGGGGTTCGGGGCACCCACAAGAATGAAAAATGGGGACGGCCACCCCGGAAGGTCGCGTGGTCGCGATCGGGATATTGTGGTGGTCAGGACCGGGCCGTCTAGATATGGTGGTCGGCAAAGATTTTTCAGAGGAGATTTTCACAGGTTTTTCTAACCAGTTCCCCATGCCAGGCGGCGCCGTGCCCCCGGCTTGCGCCCGGGCGCACGATGGCGGCTAGGAGCTTGTCCATAAATCCCCATGAGCACGTGCAAAACTACAATATATTCCACAGTTTCTGGAAACGGTACCATATATTGTGGATACGGTTGGCATGATTCGAATTAATGGACATGCTCCTAGG
>JAJZZH010000111.1 GCA_021797675.1 Bacillota bacterium
GCGTTTCCGGATGGACACCCAGTGCTTTCGCAGCCTTGCCAATATTCACTAGCATACCCATATTATACACCTTATGATGCGATGTACATAGATATCATGTGATTTGTTTTAGCAGTTATTTACCCCAACCGGAGCGCTACGAAGGCGCTTCCGGGGGCCTGCGATGGGTGGGATCCTGGGGAGAGGTCAGGGGTGGCCGCATGACCTTCACATTGAGGGGTTTTCGCATCAATGCGGACAAGAAGAACGAACTTGACCATGGCCAGAGCGGCCAGAGGTAACTCACGCCGAACGACCGCGTGTTGGCCAATATGGCCAGAGGAATCAATATCCCTAACCAGAATCCCGTCCAGGGGAGATAAACTACCGCCCCCACCCCAGTGGCAATCAATAAGAATGCGCGCAACACGCGGATCGCCATACCAAAATCGATATCGGGGGCGGAAAATGTCCCCACCGCCGCCACGACCACGTAAATCATGACCTGTGCATCCAACAGCTTTGCCTTTATGGCCACGCTGCCCATGAGCACCGCGCCAAAGAACCCCATAGACTGCCCTAGCGGATTCGGGGCGAAGATGAGCGCCAGTCGCAACAGATCCACCCCGATCTCGGTGGCCACGAGCTGCCAAAAAATAGGGATCTCGTGAATTTGGGGACTAACCAGAATATTCCACCCAGGCCCCAAGGCAGTGTGGCTCGCCAGCATGGCATACCATAGCGGCGGACCCACCCAGGAGAAGAGCATGCCGAGAAAGCGCACCCATTTCAGATAGGATCCGATGAGCACGTCCTCATGATATTCCTCCACCGACTGCAAGAATGAAAACACGGTGACGGGCAGAATGAGCGCGTTGGGGGACGTATCGATGATGACCAGGACATGACCCTCACTGAGATGTTCGGCCGCTACATCGGGCCGTTCGGTGAACCGAGTCACCGGAAACGGGTTCCACCATGGTTTTTTGACGATCCATTCCTGCAAAGCCTTTTCGGACATGGTCAGAACATCGACGTCAATGGCTTGGATTCTCCGCCGTACCTCGTCGACCAGACGGGCATTAGCGATATCCTTGATGAAAATCAGGGCAATATCCGCCTTGGAGCGCCGCCCCGCTTCGTGAATTTCTATCCGCAAATTCGGGTCGCGCAGTCGGCGCCGAATCATAACCGTATTGAAAATCATGGTTTCCACAAATCCGTCGTGCGGGCCGCGCAGCACGCGTTCCAGGGAGGGCTCCGCGGGATTGCGATCCGGATACTTGCGGACATCCATGATCACGGTGTGGCTGACTCCGTCGACCAGCAGTGCGCACGGTCCGGCCAGGATTTGCTCCGCCGTCTTGCTCAATTCTGTTTGTGCCGTCAATTCGATAAAGGGGATTTGGCGATTGAGCAATTCCGTCAGACCGGCATTTTCCGCCGCGCCTTCCGGCGTTTGCAGAAATTGCTCCATGATGAGGGTAAGGTCGGTTTGCGAAACAAACGAGTCGAGATAGACCAGCGCGGCGCGTTTTTGGCCAATCTTAAATTCCCGGACGATCAAATCAAAGGTTTCCTGGTAGCCGAGATATTGTTTCAGCCAGGTCAGATTATTATCGATGTCGGCGCTGACCGCCACCGTGCCCACCCGAGCTTTGCCCCGCTGCGTGTAGTGCACGTGGGCAAGTACCCGCTTATGCATGGCTCCGTTCTCCTCTGTTCAGCTGTCGTGGGAGACCGCAGTCCCCGGTGCTGCCGGGGTTTTGGGATCGAGAATCGCGCGCAAGGCCCGGAGGGTCACCGGCGACCCGTGCGCAGCCCCGTCGCTGCCCTCCATTTTCCCTGGGTCCCCGAGGCCGACCACCGGTATCTCGGAAAATTTGCGCAAAACATCGACCGTGTCTCCCCGCAATACCCTGCCGTCAACCTGTCCGCGCTTGTTCACGGCCTGCCGCACCGTCCTTTGCCGGTTGTCGACCGAAAGATCCGGAACCACTCCGGCAACCCCGCGGGTATCGGCGGCCACCGCGATGACTCCCCGCACCTCAAGTTGGTCGGAGGCCAAGATTGCGGCGAGATCCCGCTCTCCCTTACCCGTTCCCGCTTCTCCGCGATCATCCACCATGGCCACCACGGGCGTTTGAGCATCCTCCCCCGCGGCCAAAATGGCGTCGATCAGTGGCTGTCCGCTGATGGGCGTAGGATTGCCCCGAGTGGCCTTCACCACCTTCAATCCGATCTCCTGACACGCGGCGTGAATCCCCCGGTATGCCGTCGTGTCGCCGTCGGTAACCACGATCACCTGTTGCTTGGACACCCGCATCCCTCCTTGCATGGCTTAAGCCTTGGGTCGAAAAGCCAACGCCGCGGCCAGTCCGAACAGCAGCGCCGCCTTGACTCCGCCGGCGGCAGCCGTAAACCCTCCGGTGAACAGGCCCCAAACCCCTTTTTCCTGGACAGCCTGGTCAATGCCTTTCACCAACACGTAGCCGAACCCGGGCAGGGGCACCGTGGCACCGGCGCCGGCGGCCTCCACCAACTTGCCGTAGACCCCCAGGCCACCCGCCACCGCTCCCAGCACGACGAACAATACCACCGTTTTAGCGGGCGTGAGCTTCAAGGCGTCCATCACCAGTTGCGCGAGCGCACACATGAGACCTCCGACCAAAAACGCCCAGACAAACATCATGGCGAGTCACCATGCCGACTGAAGGACACCGCATGGGCGATGGCGGGGATGCTTTCTCCCTGTTGAGACGAGGTCGGCGAGAACAGCGCGCCGGTGGCCGCCAACAAGATCCGACGCCATCGCCCCGTTCGCAAGTGACGGTACAGATATCCGCTAAAGACGCTCGCCGCGCACCCGGCTCCCGACCCGCCGTTGTGTACGTCCTGGCGCTCGATGTCATACAGCAAATGACCGCAGTCCTCCAGGTTGGTGCCGAGATCGAAGTGATATTCCGTATGCGCCAAATGGGCCGCCAATTTCATGCCAAACACCCCCAAGTCCCCGGTTACGATGGCGTCGTAGGCCTCCACCGCCTCCCCGAGTGCGTCTAGGTGGCGCTGGATGGTATCCACCGCGGCCGGCGCCATGGCGCTGGCCATGTCGTTGGCATCTTTCGATCCCCAGTCAACGACCCGGCCGAAGGTGACGGCGTCAACGACCACTGGGGTGGGCTCTGCCACTAACAGCACGGCACCCGCGGCGGTAGCGGTCCAGGATGCCGTGGGAGTTCGCTGGTAGCCGAGTTCCAGCGGAAAGCGAAACTGACGTTCGGCGGTCAAGTGATGGCTCGATGCCGCCACCAACACGGTGCGCGGTCCCTTCCGACCGACTGTGGATGCCCCCACCGCCAACGCCTCGGTAAAGCTCGCGCAAGCGGAAAATAGGCCCACCAAGGGACGTTGATGGCGCCGTCCTTCAAAATCGGTCGCAATCAGCTGGTCCATTAAGTCTCCACCGATGACCAGGTCAACGTCTGACCAGGCGCGAGACGCCTTGGCCAGCGCCGTGTCCTGAGTTTGGGCGAGCAGGGCCTGCTCCGCCTTTTCGAATGACGAGAAGGCCTCGCCCTCATCCCGCCACACCACATCAAAATACTGGCCTAGCGGGCCCTCTCCTTCTTTGCGGCCGACACAGGCGGCCGTCTCCGCAATGTAGGCTTCGGCCGTGCGATAGCTAGCCTCGCCAATCTGCTCAGCAATCATCAGCCAATCCCCAGCCCATATCTAATCGCACCCATCACAAACGCCGTGGCCATGCCATAGACCAGTACCGGCCCGGCCAGCGTAAACAACTTGGCACCGACGCCCATAATCAGTCCTTCAGCACGGTACTCCATGGCGGGTGCGACCATGGCGTTGGCGAATCCGGTAATCGGCAGCGTTCCGCCCATACCGCCGAGCTCAACGATTCGGTCATACCACCCGAGCCCCGTGAACAGCGCCCCCAAGCCCACCAGCACGATGGACGTGGGGGTGGCCGCTCGGTTTCCCGTCAATCCCGCCTGTTGAAATCCCCAGGTAATTCCCTGGCCCAATAATGCAATCATCCCGCCCACAACAAATGCCCACCACACGTTGTGGATGACCGCCGGTTTGGGTCGTATACGATCTGCGTAGGCGTGATACCGTTGAATCCGAGGGGCTTGGCCCCGAACTTCGGCACCCATATGACCTCGTCCCCTATTCGCTTCACTTTGGATTGGCAACGCTGCAATTGCCGGAAATCCAACGAGGGAGAGATTTTCCCTCGTTGGCCTATCGCCGATTCGGGTCGACGCCAAAGGCAATCTTGACGTCCACCTTGTATTCGTTCACCTTGCCATTGGCCACGGTTGCGGTCCAATTGGTCACCTCGACGCCCGTAATGTTGTCCACGGTTTTGTTGGCCTCCTGCACCGCATCTTCTACGGCGTGTTGCCAACTGGTCGGAGATTCCCCGACGAGTTCGATCACCTTGGCTACCCTGCCCATAAAAAAACCTCCCTTTCCCTTCCGCCCCGCGGAGGGTCCAGGAGTATTATGGTCCGACACGGTCGTTTTCACTCCCTCAGAACTTTCGCTGTCAGTCCCTCTCCTCAAGGGCGGAGCGGAGGCGGTCCAGGGCCCGCCGTTCTAGGCGCGAGACCTGCACCTGCGAAACGCCCAGCCGGTCGGCGACCTCCATTTGGGTTCGGCCTTCCACAAAGCGCGCCTTCAGGATATATTGCTCGCGACTGTCCAGGTGACCAAACGCTTCGTTCAACGCGAGTTGCTCAAGCCAGTCATTTTCCGTTTTGGGATCTCGAATACTGTCCTCTAGGCGGCTTTCGGCACCCGCCGACGTCTCCATGACCTGGTTCAGCGAAGAGACGGGCCGAGACGCCTCCAACGCCTCGGTGATGTCCGCCACATCGACCGCGAGTTCCTTGGCAATTTCTACCGCCGTTGGGTCCCGACTCAAACTTTGGGCGAGGCGCAGGCGAGCTTGATCCACCTTCATGGCCAGTTCACGCAGCGAGCGCGCCACCCGAATAGGCTGGTCGTCGCGCAAGGATCGGCGGATTTCTCCCATGATCAGGGGCACCGCATAGGTGGAGAACTTAAGACCGCGCTCAGGATCAAACCGATCAATCGCCTTTAACAGACCGATGGACCCGACTTGGAACAAATCATCAATATCATAACCTCGGCCTTGAAACCGATGCACGATGTGCCAAACGAGGTTCCAGTGGCGTCTGACCAATTCGTCGCGGGCTGGCCGATCGCCAGATCTCGCCTGCTGGTAAAGGGAGTTCGCGTCGGCCGCGTCCCAACCCTGGTCACTGGGCATCTTGCGTCAACGCCTCCGGTCTTCCGGGTTTCCGTGACATCTCCACCCGAGTCCCCCGGCGGAGTTGCGAGCGTACCGTGACCTGATGCATGAACGACTCCATAAAGACAAATCCCAGTCCCATCCGTTCCGGATCGGAAGAAAACGCCGGCTGGCGAGCAAGTTCAACGTCGCGGATACCGACTCCCCAATCCTCGACCGCGACCAGGAAGTCGCCATCCGCGATTTGGCATTCCACCAGAATCCATCCGTCTCGGCGGCCGGGATACCCGTGAATCACCGCGTTGGACACCGCCTCCGAGACGGCCACCTTGATTTCCTCCAGCTCACTCAGCGAAAATCCCGCCTGGGCAGCCATGTGAGCGACGGCCAAGCGGGTCAGTCCCACGTTTTCCGGCACGGACAGGCACCGTAATTCGAAATGATTTGTCATATTGGCCATCGATGTTGCGCTCCTTTCTCACCCCGAAGCAGAGTCGGTCACCGGCGGTTGGGGACGCGCGTCAACCACCGGCATTATCGAAGGAATCCCGGCTACTTCCAAAACGGTACGCACCGCCGGCCGGACTCCTACCAGGCTAAGTTCCCGTCCCGCGCTGTGCAGTCGCCGATAGCGGCCCAAGATCACGCCCAGGCCGGAGCTGTCGACGAAACCAACCTCACCCAGATCGAGGACGACCTGCTGCAGGGGATAATGTCCCAATAATTCGTCGAGGGCCGCGGTCAATGCCTTGGCGGTCGTCAGATCGAGGTCGCCGTTTAAGGCCAGTACCAAGCGCTGGCCGTCCAGCATGTGGATTATCGTCATGGTTGTTGGTCGTCCCCTTTATCGATTGGTTACCGAAAAGTTCTGGACAACCCCATGATACTGCCTGCGGCCGGCAAAAAAAGGGGAGAGGCGCGGCCGCCGTCGGTCAATATTCGGCAGACTTCCGCTCGGTTCGCTGCGTCTTGCTCAACCGGCAGGAGTGAACCGGGCCATGAGCGGGCAACCGGCTTCGTCAACCCACCAAGGCACGGGTTCGAGGCATCCGCCACGTAGAAGGTGAGCGGGTCGGTGCCCCCGGGGGAGACCTCTAGGGGCGATCCCCTCCCGGCGACGTCCTGACCCGCGCCCGCCGGTTCGTTTGACGTTACCGTATCGCGCGGATGCTAGGGAAGATTGACATGTTCTGCGCATGACAGACAACACGCTGCTTCCGGCTCGGCCTCCAGCCGGGCTGGCTCAATCGCCGCCCCGCAGCGGTCACAGCGGCCATAGCTGCCTTGGTCGATTTTGGCCAATGCACGCCCGACGTCGTCTCGCCGGCGCCGGAGATGGCGCACCAGCCCCATGTCGAGTTCTCGATTCGCCGTGATGGTGCCGAGGTCCCCGGGATGGTTGTCGTATGCGCTCAACTCTTGGCTGGACCCGGTCTCGGTGGAACGCAACCGATTCTCCAGCCGGGCCAGTTCCGCGCTCAGGCGATGATGAAGACGTTTCAGGCGTACTTGACCTTGAAGCATCTCACCGTAGTCCTCCTCGCTTCTGCTTTGGTCAGTCGCCTTCCCCTGCTTCAGGCGACAGTTGGATGGTGCGCACGCCATCCGCTCCAGCCGCTTATCCGACGAGTCTCTGCCAATATCGTATTGCGCGCCCCAGCCAATGGGCGCGCGGCACCCGCGTTGCAGCAACCAGGGTACGACGGCTCACCACCCTCCCGCCGAGCCGAGCGACAATTTCACCCAGGGGTTTCCCTCGCTCAACGGGAGCGGTAACCGTTTTGACCAGGCGGACGGCAGCCCGCAGATCCTTGGTTTCCCTCTTGCGCAGCGTCAGATAGAAGCCCCCTGGCACGACCGCCCGAACTGCGCGGACAGCCCCCTGCCGGACGGGTATCCTTCCCAGGGTTTGGTTTGGGCGCGCTACGCTGACCGTCCCAAAATGCTGGAATCCCCACGTCATCAACGTCTCCGCGTCCGCAAAGCGGATCTTCGAGGTAGGCGCCCCCAACACGACCGCCAGCATCCGTTCTCCCGCGCGTTGGGCCGTTGCCACCACACAATAACCGGCCTCGCGCGTGTAACCGGTTTTCAGCCCGTCGGCACCGGGATACTGACGAAGCAGCCGGTTATGGTTGATCAGCCACAAGGTCCCGCCCTTGCCGTTGCGAATGGACCGATCCTCCCATAACGAGGTGTAGTGCAAAAGGCCCGGCACCCGCAGCGCAGCGCGAGCCAGGATGGCCATATCGCCAGCGGTGGTATGGTGGTCCGGCATATTGAGACCATGGGCGTTGGCAAAGTGCGTATGGCGCATACCAAGACGCTCGGCGGTCCGGTTCATCTCGGCAACAAACGCGGGCTCACTACCCCCTAGAAATTCCCCCAAGGCATACGCGGCGTCGTTGGCCGAGCCCACCGCGACGGCCTTCAGCAACTGCTCGACGGTCACCATTTCTCCAGGCTCCAGCCAAATCTGCGAGCCGCCGATGCGGTACGCCGCTTCGGAAACCGGCACCGGCTCATCCAGACGGATTGTCCCCTGCTGCAAGGACTTCAAGGCGAGGAAGAGCGTCATCACTTTGGTCAGCGAGGCCATCGGCAGGGTTAACTCAGCGTGCTCGGCGTAAAGGACCTGGCCCGAGGCGGGGTCCATCAATTCGACCGCACGGGCCGAAACCGTCGGCGGAGCCGGCCGCACCTCCGCCGCCCAGACCGTAACGTTGGCGCAGCCAACGACGTACGCGCCGGTGATTGCGCCGGCCACGATGCGAATCCATTTCCCGTTCATCTGCATGTCGCATTCCTCCCCGCGTTGAGGCTAGTGTGAGCGAGGGAGAAACCTTCCATGCATACGGGCGCGAGCGTTTTGACGGCCGGCGCGCACCGCGCTAGGCTCGCGGGTGGGCCCGGTCGTAGATGGGGCGGATCCGTCGACGATCCACGTGCGTATAGATCTCGGTGGTGGCAATATCTTGGTGTCCGAGCATTTCTTGCACGGAACGCAGGTCCGCGCCATTTTCCAGCAGATGGGTGGCAAACGAATGCCTGAGCGCGTGCGGATACACCGCAGTGTTTAAGCCCGCCAGTTCCGCCCGCTGCTTAAGCACTTTCCAAAAGCCCTGGCGCGTCATCGGATGGCCCCGGTAATTCACGAAAATGACGCCGTGGGCGGCTCCCGCCAGCAGGCGAGGCCGCCCTTCATCCATGTAACGGGCCAAGGCCGCTTCCGCGGCTCGTCCGATCGGCACGTAGCGTTCTTTGCCGCCTTTGCCGACCGACCGCACCCGCGGCGGGTCGCGCCACCAATCGTTGACCTCCAGGCCAAGCAATTCGCTAACCCGGAGACCGGCCCCATATAGCACCTCAAGCATCGCTCGGTCTCGCAAGTCAAAGAGGGTTGGACCCTCGCAGGCGGCCAGTAGCCGCTCGACATCAGCCACCGACAGCACGGTGGGCAGGGACCGCGGACCGCGTGACACCTCCAGCCCCTCGGTTGGATTCGCTGCTTCGGCATCGGCGGCATCCAAACAAAAGCCAAAGTATGACCGGAGCGCGCAGAGCCGCCGTTCAACCGTGGTGCCTCGCCGACCCAACCTTTGCTCTTCCGCCAAAAACGCGACCACCGTGGACCGTTGGTCGAGGGCCCGCCCACTCGCCTGGGCAAATTTCCGGTAGGCCAGCAGATCCCGGCGATAGGCGTCCACCGAATTCCGCGCCAGGTTGCGTTCAATCGCCAGATGGTACAGGTACGCTGTCAATTGATCGTTCCATGCCTGCTCCCAGTTGTCGATGCCGTTCGCCCCCTTGATTGGACCCATAGATTCGCCGTCAGTCCCCGCCCTAGGCTAACACTGCCTCCACCGGCTCAAACGGCAAGTTGTGCGCTTGGGCCACGGCTTGCAGCGTAACTTTGCCGCGGTAGACATTCAATCCCCGCGCGAGCGCGCGATCCCGGCGGAGCGCCTCAGTAACCCCGAGTTCGGCCAGCGTCCGCAGATAACCGAGGGTAACATTGGTCAAAGCGAGCGTCGAAGTGCGTGCCACCGCCCCTGGCATATTGGCCACCGCGTAATGAATCACGCCAAATTTCTCGTAAGTCGGATGCGAATGGGTGGTCACCCGGTCGACGGTCTCGATGGACCCCCCTTGGTCAATCGCCACATCAACAATTACCGACCCTGGCTGCATGCGCTTGACCATCGCCTCGCTGACCAAATGGGGGGCCCGGGCGCCGGGAATCAGGACCGCTCCCACTACCAGGTCCGCCCCCGCCACGGCTTCGCCAATATTATATTCATGAGACATCAACGTCTTAATGCGTCCTTGAAAGAGGTCATCCAGCTCCCGCAGACGATGGGCATTAATATCGACAATCGTGACATCGGCGCCCAACCCCAGGGCAATGCGCGCCGCGTTAACGCCGACAATCCCCCCGCCGATGACGACCACGCGGCCCGGCAGAACGCCGGGGGCTCCCGAAAGCAAGATTCCCCGACCGCCATAAGCTTTTTCCAAAAATTGTGCCCCAATCTGACTGGCCATCCTGCCGGCGATTTCGCTCATGGGAATCAACAGCGGAAGGCTCCGGTCGTCGGTTTGCACCGTTTCATAGGCCACCGCCGCCATGCGTGACTCCAAGATGGCCTTGGTCAGGGCGTATTCAGGGGCCAAATGGAGATAGGTAAAGAGCACTAAGTCTTCGCGGAACCACCCGTACTCTTCAGGCAAAGGCTCTTTCACCTTGACAATAATATCCGACTGCTTCCATACGATTTCGGATTGCATCTCAATTCGGGCACCTGCATCGAGGTATTGTTGGTCGCTGAACCCGCTGCCGACCCCGGCTCCCTGCTCCACCGACACCTGATGCCCATCCTTGGTGAGGGTCAACGCGCCCGCAGGGGTTAGCGCTACCCGATTCTCGTCGCTTTTCAATTCCTTGGGAACACCAATCCGCATACCCCAAGCCTCCTTGTACTTTCCAGATGTCTATACCACGTAACGTCATCATAGCACAGGCGGGGACGCTCTTATCGCGAATAGGCTAGGATTTTTTCCGGCTCAGCTCCTTGCCTAGAGATAGCAAGATAGCTTGGTGACGCACACCCCGGGGAGAGCCGGGAGGGACCAGGACCGTGCCGCCATTCGTTTCTCAGGCCGGGTTCGACCGGCGCTTTTGAAAACGGCCTGGGAGTTGTCTTGGACCGTCTGGGCGGGGCGCAACCATCCGTTCTGGACGGCGTTAAGCCGGCTGTCATCTATACCCGGACTATGGCTGGACAACCCGGGTGATCCGATGGAGACAATCGTATACCACTTTGTCCAACCTCTATCGTATAATGCGAACAGGCCTGTGGACGCCGTTTTTCCTTACCTGATTGCCTTCCATCATGGCGTTTGGCGGGCGAAGTACGCACGCGCAATCCTACGTGCGAGGGTTCCTGGCACAAGATGGGAAAGGAAGCCTCGCACAAGATGGGAAAGGAAGCCGAATCACGATGGCGACATTGATTCGTCAGGAAAATGACCTGGTATTGCAATTGTCAACGCTGGAAAAGGCGGAAGCGGTCCACGGGGATATTCGAGTACCGATGACCGCCGTGCGCGCCGTTACCGTGATCGAGGATGTCATCCATGCCGTGCATGGGTTTAAACTGCCGGGAAGCCGTCTGCCGGGCGTCTTTGCGATGGGAACCTTCGTGTCGAACGAGGGAAAGACCTTCGCCATGGTCCATCATCAGACACGCCGCGGCCTGAAGATAACCTTCCAGGGGGCTGACTATGACGCGCTCATCGTCGGGGTGCCCGATCCGGAAGTAGTGCTCACAGGCTTAGGGCTAAATCCTTCGGAAGACCCTCCGGGTCAAAGGTGAGCTTCACAACCGGCTGCGTAATCCGGTCGGCCACGGCCAGGCACTCCCAGAATACGGGCGCCGCCAGCTTTCTGGGCAATTTCCACGCCTTGCCGGGCAGAGGAAACGCGCTGCCCGAAGACCTCCGGTTCCAGATTTTGTACAGGTGCTTGAGGGCATTTTGCGCAGACTTTCCCCATGGACGCTTGTGGCACCACGATAGGCTTTCACGCGTTTATACGCCTGATGCCCCTCGCGTTTGGATATGGCGCCCTGCATCCGGGCGTTAGGGTAGATTATCTAGGTAGAGAGAAAAGATGCCGATGCGTCCTGACGGCAAGCCGTCAGCTTTTCTCGGTGGTTTTCTATACCTGAAAAGTTCTCGAGTCGGTCCGCTTTGGTCTGCATACCGGACTCGCACGCTGACTTGCCGCTATCGAATCAGATGACTCACGTGCAGCAAGAGCGGGGATCCGGCCACCTCGACCACCGTCGCCCAGGCCAAGGCCACCGCCAACACGACGCCCATACCGGTGTAGCCGCCAAATGCCGGCCACAGTGAACCGCGCGCAATGCCCCGGCGCGACGACAGCAGGCCAACCGAAAACCACAGCGCAAGCGTACCCGCAACGAGGTAGACGGGAACCATAAAGAGATTTTGCACCACCACCGTGGCGAGTAGCGTAGCGATGCCCAGCCAATGCACATTCTGGCTAACATAGGCCACGGCAAATCCAATCACAAATCCGCGAAAAAACAGGACGGCCAGGACCAAGGGGATGCCGGCCACGGAGATTCCCAAGATATACAAGAGTCCCAACACCTTAAGATTTTCGATTAACGCGCGCCGATAGAGCGGGACGAGCGCCATGGGACCCGTCTCCCAGTGCACCAGTCGCTCCATGGAGGTCAATAGTTGCAGACGCTCGCCCCGATCCAGCACCCCCGTCGCCAACCCACCGAAGGCTAGGCCCAGCGCAAACACTAAGAGACATAACAGAAAATAGGGTGCATAGCGCGACCAGGAGGATTCCCAGGATCTCCCTCCCTCGCCTCTGGCTGCCCAGGATGCTGCCATAGTGCCCAACCCCCTCCGTCCCAGGCTATGCGCATTGACGCATCCTTTAGACCTCTGCCCATGTTTCACGGTGCCTTTTCTCAACGCGCATGACCGAAACGGCTGGGGCTCGGCCGCCCTACCCTCATCTCGAATCGAGCATACAAACCAACCCGCCCCACGGAGTGATCCCCAAAAGCCGGGGAGCCGGCATGGAGAGGCGCTGCGACGCTTGCTTCGTCAATGCGGCATGCGGCCGCATGCCCGCCCCATCACTGACGCTAACCATGCGCAACCGCCATAGGGGGAGACGCTCCCGCCCTTCCATGCCAGAGCCCGGCGCTCGACACTCCACGTTCTGGCCGGTTCCCGGTGTTAGCCGCTGGGTCGATGGCTCCACCAGAGCAACCCGACCAGGGCAATCCCGTTTTGCACACGGCCTTCGGCCAAGGCCACACGAACGTCAGCAGCGCTCCACCACTGCCAGCTGATATCCTCCCCCTCGTCTGGACGGGCGGGGCGAAGCCGGATGACTCGCGCATGGAAAATATGCACCCGCTCGCTGCTGTAGCCAGGCGTGGGATAAAACGCGCAGACTTGGCGAAACCCGTCCGCCTCGATTCCCGTCTCTTCGCCCAACTCCCGCTCGGCAGCAGCCGCCAGCGCCTCGTCAGGGTCGACCTTTCCCGCGGGAAGTTCCCAAATCCAATCTCCGACCGCCCAGCGATATTGGCGAATAACCGCCACCCGCTGCTGGAACTCCGCGAGCACGGCCACCGCCGGTACCCGTTCCACCACTTCCCGCATGGATTCACGGCCGTTAACCGTGACCGGATCCACCCGGACGGAAAGGGTGCGCCCCTGATAAACGGTTTCGCCGGCCCCGCTTCGGATTTCCACCGTGCCGGCTACTCGTCGAAATCGGCGCCGGGGTTTCCTGATATCCGACGCAATAAGAGAGGCAACAAGGGATCATCGCTGCGCTCGATGTCCTTGCGAATCATCCAGCGGTTCACGGCGTCCACCAGTGCCATCGCGGTAGTGCCGGCCGAGTCGCCGGGATCGACCGCCGTGCCCAGCAAAAGCTCCTCCCGACCGTTGGGATTCATATAACTGAGCGCGGCCAGGATTACCTGGCGGTGGCTAATTTCAATGTGGCGGATTTCCGTCAGCACCAACCCTCCGCTGAGTTCGGGCAGACCGTTTAACGCCTGCACCGCGGCGTTGGCCACGACAAAGATATGTTGGCTGGGAACATACCGTCCCGACCATTCCCCCCGGTAGATAACCCCCTGTTCATCCACGGGTTCCAGTTCCACCGTGCCACGGGCGTTGCCCTCGATGGTGTCAACGTCCATCGTCACTTCTCGCAACGTCAAGAAATGGCGCGTCTTGATGATGTCGTCGGTCCGAATCTGGGCCACCGAAATGCGTTTATGGTCGACGTGGATTCCCCATTGGGCTCCGAGGGCGCTTTCCACATCACGCACCACCTGCTTGGCGGTGCGCTCTAACGTCGTCAAGACGTGTATTTCTTCAATCCCGCCCCAGTCGTTGACGACGATGTTCGCCCGCAAGACCGAGGGCAAGCGTGCAATTAAATCCTCCATTTGCCGAACGGAATCCTGTCCTACGCTTTCATCATCCATGCCACTCACGCGGCGCCAATCCCGAACCTATCAAGAAAAACCCACTCCCTCCCTTGTTTTGGTGGCGGCTCATTGCCCCTGGCCCTTGAGTATTTCGCGCTCCAACGCCAAATTCCTGTCTCTGCGCCGACCAAAGACCATTAGAGGTCCCCGGCTCTAGCCACCGGGGACCCCGAAATCGCCGTGTTCTTTCCCCGTCGATCAACTAACCTTCATCTGCATCCGCAATTTGTCCGCCACCATGGCGATAAACTCCGAGTTGGTGGGCTTACCGCGGTCGCGGCTCACCGTGTGGCCGAAAATGCCGTTAATCATTTCGACATTGCCCCGGGCCCAGGCTACTTCAATAGCGTGACGAATCGCCCGTTCCACCCGGCTAGGCGTAGTCTTGTATTTGCTGGCAATCGCCGGGTACAGTTCCTTGGTCACTCCACTCAGCAGGTCGACGCGATGCACCACCATTAAAATCGCTTCGCGCAAATACAAGTACCCTTTGATATGCGCCGGAATGCCGATTTCGTGAATGATATTGGTGACTTCCACGTCCAAATGCCGCACCGGGACCAAATTCGTCCGGCTTGAGCTCATGTGTTCAGCCGGTTTGTGTTCCGCCGGCCGGCTAGCCGCCAGCTGTCTGACCCGCGCGGCAAGCACGGCCAAGTTAAACGGCTTCAGGATATAGTAATCAGCACCCAATTCCAAAGCGCGTTGGGTCATGGTCTCCTGACCAAAGGCGGTTAATACAATCACCTTGGGGCGCTTCGCAATGTCCGCCTCGGCCAGCCGCTCGAGAACGCCGATTCCGTCTAGATGCGGCATAATGATATCCAACACGACAACGTCGACCGGCTTTTCCGCCAGAACATCCAAGGCCTCGATGCCATGGGACGCCACCCCCGCGACTTCGAGCCCCTCTTCCCCATCTATCGCTTCTTTTAGTAACTCTGCAAATTCTTTGTTGTCGTCCGCAATTAACACTTTAATTGCCAAGGCCCGATCCCCCTGTAGGTTATGACTGGTAACACTCTTCTACGATTTTCCAATTATTCCTGCTAGGCGCTATAGAAAAATTGCCCTTTAGTTTTCCTCGAATTTCGACATCACATCTGCAATATCGACCGTCGCCCATGAGGGGAACCGGCGAGCAGACCAGGATTTCGCCGGTTCGATGCACTTCGACACGAATTATGGGGCCCTGGGTACGAATCCGCGCGAACGATTTCACGAACCACCTTGGTGCGCATGCTGATCCATCATCCATATCGCGTAGCACGCGTACCCGAAGTTCGATCGCCCCACCAACACGTGGGTCACCGCGCCAACCAAGCGTCCGTCTTGCAACAGAGGGCTGCCACTCATTCCCTGAACGATCCCCCCCGCCTTGCGCAATAACCTCGGGTCCGTCACTTGAAATAAAATCCCTTTGGTTGCCGGCTGACCCTGAGGGTAAGCTTTGACGATGCGAATACGGTAAGATTGCACGGTCGCTCCGCGCAGCACGGTCATCAATTGTGCAGGCCCGTGGTGCACTTCGTCGGGAAGCGCGACGGGTATCGTGCCAAAATGCTGGCGGGGGACCCTCGTGAGGTGTCCGCGAACGCCAAAGCGCCCGTTTGCGGTGACCCATCCGCGCAGGTTGCTATGGTGGGCCAAAATCCCGATCTTTTGCCCTGGTCGGTTGCCGCTGGCAGCCAGAATGCCGACAATGTCGGCACCCACGACCCGTCCCTGGGTCACCGGAGCCGGAATGATCGTGAGTCCGTCGGTTAAACTGTGCCCCAGCGCCGCGAATTGCCGGCTGCCGGGACGCCAGTAGGTTAGGGTACCGACGCCGGCTGCCCCGTCCTGTACGGTGATACCCAGCGCATAGGTGTGCCGTTGGGGAGACCAGATCGGGCGAACGGCCAACTCTTGACGGCGGGTGCCCACGACCGTCAGCGCCACCTCATGATGGTGACTTCCGGCCGCTTCGATGATGTGGGCCAACTCGCCGACGCTGTCCAGGCGCCGGTGGTCCGCAGCGGTCAACAAATCTCCCGGCCGGATTCCCGCCATCGCCGCCGGGTCCTTCAGGCGGCCATGCTCGGAGGCCACCGGACTGAGCGCTCGAATGATTAACCCGCGAGTATGTACTAAAATTCCGATAGACTGACCGCCGGGAACGACAAACAGCGGAGAACTGGCTTTGACCCACGTGGAACCCCACGGAAGCCAGCCGAACAGCCGGAAGTTCAAACGATAACGGCCTGCCGCATCGGCTTCGAGCGTCCACGCCGGGTGAGTCAACGGGATCCGCCGGTCGACCTTCAGACGAGGGTCCGACGAATAGGCTTGGAGAGGAAGCCAGCGCGACCATGGTACCACGACTCCACGCCGTGTGGGCACCCACAGTTCCCGGGGCCAGGTATATAAAATGGTGGAAGGGCGCGAACTTCCGAGCAGTACCAACATTCCCGCGGCGACGATGCTTAACGCCTTTTTCATCGAGTCACCTCCCTCGTCATTACCTTGCCGAGGCAACGACGGGTTCATCCCCGGTAAACCAGAGAGGAGATGACAATCGAGTAAATCTAGTGAAAGTTCAAAATGCCCGCGACGATGGCTTGCGAAGCGTTGGGCCGCGCCCAGCGCGCTTGGCTCTCAAGCATGTTCCGCCGACCTGGCGAATCGACTAATAATGGGGTTAGGGCCGCCTGAAGACCATGCTCTCCAAGCTCCGCCAAATTATGCGACGTCAAACGGTCGCGGTTGACTTCCTCTTGACCGGCAATCCAATGGGTTAAGACCCAGGGGACTTGGACCTGACAAACTTCGGCAGCAGTCACTCCGCCGGGTTTGCCCACAACCGCTCGGCTAGCACACAGCAGTTCCGGCATATCTTCAACGTATCCGGCAATCGTCACGTGGCCAGGCCAGGCCTGCTGACTGAGTTTCCAGCGCAGGCGCTCGTTTTGGCCGCACACCGCCAATATCGGCACATCGAGTGGAACCAGTTCTCGCAGAATGTGAAAATACGGTCCAATGCCCAATCCTCCGCCTAACACCACGATCGGCCCGTCGAACAGTCTGGCAAACTCCAGCGCATCATCATGAAAAATCGAACGAATGGGAATTCCCGTGTGCCAAATAATTTCCGGCGGACATCCCAGACGCACGAGGTCGTCCCGTTGTTCGGGCAACCACACCGAATACGCGTCGGCATCCGGCTCCCACCAAAATTGATGGGCACTGAGATCGGTGAGCACGCCCATCACGCGCAGATTCGGATGGCGTGCCTTAAGCGCCGACCAGGCAGTCAGCGCAAAGGGATGGGTAGCCACCACCCAGTCTGGGGCATACTTCACAAAGACCTCCTCCAGGACCTTCAGACCGATGGTCCGCCAGCGCTGTCGATGCCGATTCCACATAAAGGTGGCCTGATCGCCCAGGCGATACACGGCGGAGAACAGCTCAGGAACGTAACGCACAGAAAAAAAATATCCCGCCGTGTCCAGACGCGACGGTCCCGCCAAATGATGCGAAAAATATACGTCAATGCCGGCCCCGCCCATTGCCTCCGCCAATGCCCGGGCGGCGATATCGTGACCGGTGCCGATGGGTAAACTAGCTATCATCACGCGCATAGGGTCCACCTTTTCGAGGGATCTGGAAGGTTTCCGCGGCGGATGCGTCGATATCGCCGCTGAGCAGTCGGCGGGCATGGCTCAGCGCCGTGGGGTCAAGGCTGCCGCTGAGCATGCGAGCCACTTCGCGCACCCGGTCCTCGCCAACGATGCTGGTCGCCGTAGCCTCGGTGACCCCCTCCCGCTCAGACTTGCTAACCACGTCTTGGTGCTCGGCCCGGCTCGCCACCACTGGCTGATGGGTAATGGCGATGATTTGTCGGCGCCCCGCCAGCTCGCCCAACAGTTCGGCTACCCGCTTGGCGCTCAGTCCGCCGAGCCCGGTATCGACCTCATCCAACAGGAGGCTTCCATCCTCCTCGTCCGAGGCCAGCACAGCCATCGCCAGACCGACCCGCGCCAACTCTCCGCCCGAGGCGGCTTTGGTCAGCGGCGCTAACTCTTGGCCCCGATTGGCTGAAAACCAGAGAGCAACCGCATCCATCCCGTGGGCACGCGGCTCCCCGGGTTCCACCGCCACCACCACCGACGCCGCAGGCATCTCCAGTTGTTGCGCCAAATCGGTCAAGGCCGCCGTCGCCGCCTTGGCTCCGGCTCGACGCGCGGCCGAAAGGGCCGCGGCCGCGGTGCGGTAGCGATCCTCCGCGGTCCTCGCCTCCGCCCTCAGTTGCTCACGGCGAACGGCCAGCATGCGGTAGTCGGCCAAGTCTTGGCGCAGGCGTTCGGCGTAGGCCAGCACATCATCAAGTTCGGGGCCAAATCGCCGCTTAAGCCGCGCCAAAAGGTCAGACCGTGCTTCTACCGCCGCCTGCGTCGCCGGATCCTGCTCCAGCGCCTCCCACCAGCGGTACATGGCGTACTTCATGTCGGTCAGCGTTTCCACCACGCCCACGACGTCATCGTATAAAGGACCCAGGCGGTGGTCCAGCGCGGCCATTTGCTGAAGATGCTGGCTCAGCTGCCGCACCCGGGCCAGCGCACCGCCGTCGGCCTCCTCGTCGATCAATGCCGCAGCCGCCCGGTAGTCGGCTTGGAGATGGTTTAACGAGCGAAACCGAAGCAGTTGATCCCGCAGGGCTTCATCCTCTCCCGATCGCACCGCCGCATCCTCGATCGTTTGCAGATCTTCCTGCCACGTCTTTACCGTCTGCGGGTTGACGTCCTCAGACACTTGTTCCCATTCCCGCTCAATCCGCCGCCACGCTTCATAGGCGACACGCACCTCGCGGCCTAATTCCGCAAGGCCCCAAAACCGGTCAAGCCAGTCCGCTCCAGCCTCTACACTCGTCAATCGCGTCACATGCCCCTGGCGCAAGAGGTCCAACAGGAGAGGAACGGTCTTTCGAATCACCTGCCGGGGCACCAGCTGACCCTGCAGCCGAAATAGCGACCGGCCGTCTCCGTTGACATCCCGGCGCACGCTCAACCCATCGTCCGCTTCGATTCCGAATCCCTCACCGATTGCGGCCCACAGCGGGTGTTCGCGCCCGATCTCAAATTCGGCCGCAATTTGCGTGCTCTCGGCAAAGGGTCCCATCCGCTGGGTGTCCCAACGCTCCCCCAAGAGCGCCACCAAACCCTCCAGCAACTGAGATTTGCCTGCCCCCGACTCACCGGTGATGGCCGTAAACCCGTCGGACCACTCCACCCGGACGTCGCGGAACAATCCATAATTCACGAGCCGCAAGGACCGTAGCATGACCCCGTTGCCCCCTTCACCGCAGGTTTAGCAGGCGCTCGACAATCGCCGCGGTCGCCTCCCGGGTGCGCGCCACCACCAGCACCGTATTGTCGCCTGCCAACGTCCCCGCCACGTCGTCCCATTCCAGGCGATCGATGGCTTCCGAAACCACGTTGGCGCCGCCCGCCAAGGTCTTCACTAGTACCAGGTTTTCACTGGCCACGACGTCCACCAGCGCCTCGTGCAACAACCGCCGCAATCGGTCCCCCGCGCCGGCCTCCGCCTCCGGGGGCAAGCCATAACGGTGCCCGTCGCGGTACGGTACCTTAATCAAGCCCAATTCTTTGATGTCCCGGGACACCGTGGCTTGCGTAGCCATCACGCCCCGTTCCGCCAAGCGCTGGGTCAATTCCTCCTGGGTTTCGACAGCGTACTGTTGGATGAGATCTTGGATCAGCCGCTGACGCTGAGTCTTGTCGTAGCGCATGTCTAATGCCCTTTCCTCCATCCGCGCAAAACATGAAAGAAGCTCCAGCCCGGACGCCGCATCAAACTCACCGAGCGGTCACTCACGGCGACCCGAATCTCGTCGCCGTCTTCGAGGGGAAACCCCTCTTGTCCGTCGACGGTCAACAGGGTGTCGCGATGCATGGCTCGAACCCGAATTTTGACCGTCTGGGTAGCGTCAATCACCACCGAGCGATCGAAAAAAGAGTGCGGACAGATGGGCGTAATGACCAGAACACTTAAATCCGGCGTCAAAATGGGGCCTCCCGCCGAGAGCGAATACGCCGTCGACCCGGTCGGCGTCGCCACGATGATGCCGTCGGCGGGGTACGTGGTCACGTAGGCCTCGTTCACAAACGTTTCCAGATTCACCAGGCGGGCAAACGGACCTTTGGTCACCACCATGTCGTTCATCGCCTCATAGCGAACCAGAGCCCGGTCTTGGCGCACGACCTCGGCCGAGAGCAAGCGCCGCACGTCAAGCTGATAGCCATTGCTCAGAAACAAGGGCAGGGCGGCAAACAAATCGGGGACCTCCACTTCGGTGAGAAACCCCAGGTGTCCCAGATTCACTCCCAACAGCGGTTTGTTCCACGTCACCAGTCGCTTGGCCGCCAACAACAGGGTACCGTCCCCGCCCAAGACCATGATCCAGGCCACGGACGCCATCGTCTCCGCATCGACCCGGCAGCCGAAGGCGCCCAAGTTCAAACGATCCGCCAGCTCCTGGGGCATCGCCGCCGAAATCCCCCGCTTGTCAAGCCACCGGATCACTTGCTGGGTCAGGCCGCGCACCGATTCTTTCTCAGGATTCGGCCACAGCAAAATGTCAACCATTGGGGCGTTCCTCCACCTGCCACGCCTCCTCTACGACGGGTTCGACGGCAATCGGCGCCGATTGCTCAGCCCCCAACAGGGCGAGGAACTCGATGTTGCCGCGCGGCCCTCGGATCGGCGAAGGGGTCAGCTGTTGCACAAACCACCCGAGGGCCGCCGCCTCTTCCACCACCCGCTGCAAAACATCCCGGTGCACGCGGCGATCCCGAACCACGCCCCCTTTGCCGACCGCTTTAGGCCCCGCTTCGAACTGCGGTTTCACCAGGGCGACCAGCAGCCCTTTAGCCTTCACGATCGAGCGCAACGGGCCCAACAACAGCTTCAGGCCGATGAAGGACGCATCGACCGAGCCGGCGTCAACCGGTTCCCTGCGGTCCAACTGGGCCAGTGACAACCAGCGCGCATTGGTCCGCTCGAAGACCGCTACCCGCGGATCTTGCCGCAATGTCCAGGCCAATTGCCCATAGCCCACGTCGACCGCGTACACCCGCGAAGCCCCCGCCTGAAGCCAACAGTCGGTAAATCCTCCCGTCGAGGCGCCAATGTCAACCACCGTCCACGCGGTCGGCTGGAGCTCGAAGACCTTGAGCGCATGCGCCAGCTTGAGACCCCCACGACTGACATATGGGTTGGGGTCGGCCCGGACCTCGACCCTGGCCTGTTCATCGACGGCTGATCCAGCGCGATCCACCACCTTACCCTCGACCGCCACCCGACCGGCCAAAATTAGCGCCTGGGCCCGTGAGCGGCTGTCGGCCAGTCCTCGTTGGACCACCAGCTGGTCGAGGCGCATCATCCCCTGCCTCGGCGCGTCATGCAGGCTCGCCGGCGTCCTGCAGCCAAGCCACCACCCGGCCAACAATGCCGTCGCGGTCGAGACCGTACTGGGCCAGGTAATGCGCGGGCGGCCCGTGGTCGACAAACATGTCGGGTAAACCGGCGACACGGACCGGAATTCCGATCCCTTCCCCGGCGGCCCATTCCAAGACCGCGGAGCCAAATCCGCCCGCCTCGACGTGTTCTTCCAGGGTCAGCAAAGCCTCGGTATGGCGGCTGACCTCGCGGAGCGTCTCCTTGTCCAACGGTTTCACAAATCGGGCGTTCACCACCCCAATCGACCATCCCATCGCCTCCAGCGCGGTCGCCGCTTCGAGCGCGGTATATACGATAGGCCCGAGCGCTACCAACGTCAGATGCCGCCCTTGGCGAATCCATTCCGCCTTTCCCCACGCGAGGGCCGGAATCTCCTTGCTCAGAGCGATCCCCCGCCCGCTTCCCCGCGGATAACGAATGGCAACCGGCCCCGGGCGATCCAAGGCGGCGGCCAGCAAGGATCGCAGCTCACTCTCATCCTTGCCCATGGCGATTTCCATATGGGGAATGGGCCGGAGCAGACTGATATCATACACCCCCTGGTGGGTCGCACCATCCGCGCCCACCAGGCCCGCCCGGTCAATGGCCAAGATGACCGGCAGATTCTGATGACAGATATCGTGGATCACCTGGTCGCAAGCCCGTTGTAAAAAGGTGCTGTAGACGGCAAACACGGGGCGCATACCGGCCTGCGCGAGACCGGCCGCAAACGTCGCCGCGTGCTGCTCCGCCATCCCCACGTCATAAAAGCGTTGCGGAAACGCCTTGGCAAATCGGTCCAACTGGGTGCCCTCACCCATGGCCGCCGTAATGGCAACGATTTCGGGACGGCTTTGGCCGAGCTGCACCAAGGTATCGACCGCCACCTGACTGTAACTCGGGGTCTCCTGACCCTTACGGATTTTCCCGGACGCGACGTCAAACGGGCCCGGCCCGTGAAAACGCTCGGGCTGGGCCTCGGCCGGCTGATAGCCCCGTCCCTTTTGGGTGATCACATGCACGGCGACGGGGGCATGGATCTCCCGCGCGTTACCCAAGACACTGGTCAGCGCCGCCAAGTCGTGGCCGTCAACGGGTCCAAAATATTCAAAGCCCAAATCTTCAAACACGTTTTGTGGCACGACCGCATAGCGGATGAGATCCTTGAGCCGCTCGACACGCCGCCGCAGCGACTCGCCAACCAAGGGCACCGCTTCCAGCACATTTTCGATATCTTGTTTGAGGCGGGCATAGGCGGGGGCCGACCGCAACTGCGTAAGATAGCGCGAAAAGGCGCCCACGTTGGGGGCAATGGACATCGAATTATCATTGACCACGACCACCATGGCCGTACGCAGATGGCCGATTTGGTTCAGTGCCTCCCAGGCCATCCCGGCGGTTAACGCACCGTCACCGACGACGGCCACCACGTGACGCTCACCGCCTTGCAGGTCACGAGCGATGGCCATGCCCAGTGCCCCCGACAAGGCCGTGCCGCCATGGCCGGCTTCCCACACATCGTACGGACTTTCGCGCCGTTTGAGAAAGCCAGAGATGCCGCCCAACTGGCGCAGTTCGCCAAATTGGGCAACCCGCCCGGTCACCAGTTTGTGGGCGTAGGCTTGATGGCCGATGTCCCATACCAGCCTATCCTCGGGCGTGTCATAGACGCGATGCAATGCCAGGGTCAGTTCGACCGCCCCCAGACTGGCGCCGATGTGCCCTCCCGTGGTGGCTGTGGTCTCAATGATTTTCCGCCGGATCTCCGCGGCGAGTTCAGTCAGCTCGTTGGTGCTGAGATGCTTAAAGTCTTTGGGTGATTGAATCGTCTCCAGCAACCTATCCCCTCCTCGGATGCGTCATCGACCCAACGGGCGCCTCTAGGCCTTCCGCTCCACCGCTCGGTCCAAGAGTGCCAGCAGGAGGCCGCGCTCGCCGACGTCCTCCCCCAGCGCTTGCCGCGCCATGTCTTGATGGTATCGGGCCATTTCCCATGAGCGCTCTAATCCCACCAACTTAGGATAGGTCGCTTTGTCCAGGTGAGCGTCCGTTCCCGTGGACTTGCCCATAACGGCCGCGTCCCCGACTACGTTCAGAATATCATCGACAATTTGAAAGGCCAAACCAAAGTGCCAGGCGAAGCGTTCCAGACGCGCACTCGCCGATTCGTTCCCCATCAGCCACGCTGGCAGTTGACACGCTGCCTGAATCAGCGCGCCCGTCTTGGAGGCGTGCACCGCCTCCAGCGCGTCCAGGGCGACGTCGTGGTGTTCTGCAGCCAGGTCCCCCGCCTGTCCCGCGATGAGTCCGTCGATTCCCGAGGCGTGGGCCAACCGCCGCAGCGCATCCAGGACGTGCAGCGCCGCAAAGGTCGAATCGACCAGTTCGGCCATTTTGGCAAACGCTTCGTTGAGCAGACCATCGCCTGCCAAAATGGCCACCGCCTCGCCAAACATCTTGTGATTGGTGGGGCGACCGCGACGCCAATCATCGTCGTCCATCGCCGGCAGATCGTCGTGAATCAGCGAATAGGTGTGAATATACTCGATGGCCAGCGCTGGCAACCTCAAGCGATCCTCGGCCACGCCCACGTACCGCCCCGCCGCAAGCACAAGCAACGGACGCAGCCGCTTGCCGCCGGCGTTCGCCGAATAGCGCATCGCCTCGAGCACGCGCTCCCCGAGTCCAGCGGGACGCTGAAGGTCGTTGGCTATCCACGCGTCCATCTGCCGGTGGTAGCGTTCGAGCCAATGCTCCGCATCGATCATGGCTCGACTCCCGGCTGTTCCGCCTCCAACAGGCGCTCGGCTTGCGACAGCAAGCCATCCGCGGTTCGGCTCAGCTGCTCGGCTTCCCGGTAAAGCGCAAGACTTTCCGCCAGCGAGACCTGTCCACCTTCCAGTTGACGAACAATCGTCTCCAGTCTTGCCATAACTTCTTCATATAAGAAAATGTCTTTCAGATTGCCGTCATTTGCTGTCATCGCACGCTCCGTCATCATTCGCATCCTCCACGGCCAACATCCACCGCTTTCCATTATACCAGTGAATTCGGTAGGATTGCCCGCGCTCGATATCCGAAAAGCCCATCGGCCGCCCGTCGGCGTCGCTCACGTACGTGTATCCGCGTTCGAGCACGCGGCGGGGATTGAGTCCCGACAACTGGACCCCCAAGCGGTCCAAACGATGGCGCTCGGACACCAGCATCCGTTCCATCCGGCGTTCGACCCGCTCGTCAAGACGATCCAATTGCACGCGGCGTCGTTCCACCAGCGCCCGCGGCTGCGTCAAAATTCCGTGGCTGACCCATCCGGCGATCCGCTCCCGCTCGAACTTCAAGCGTCGGCTGAGCGCCTGCTGGGCGCGGCGTCTGAGGCCGGTAATTTCTTCCCGGAGCCGCTCTTTTTCCGGCACGGCCAGTTCCGCCGCCGCCGACGGCGTAGCCGCCCGCACATCGGCAATGAGGTCGCTCAAAGTGGTATCGATCTCGTGACCGACAGCCGAGATCACCGGTACCGGAACCTTCGCTACCGCCCGCACCACGGCCTCGTCGTTGAAGACGTTCAAATCTTCGCGAGATCCGCCCCCGCGCCCCAGGATGACCACATCCACCGTTTCCGCCGATACCATCGCCAACGCGTTCACAATCGACGCCGCCGCCCGCTCCCCCTGAACCAATACCGGGTAGAGCACCACCCGCATCCCGGCAAAGCGACGGCCGATGACGGTTTCGACGTCGTGCCGGGCGGCGCCGCTGGGGGAGGTGATCAAACCGACCGCCCGCGGCAATCGGGGCAGAGGACGCTTGGGACGCGAGAACAGTCCTTCCGCATCGAGTCGCTGTTTGAGTCGTTCCAGCGCCAGATATGCGGTGCCTGCTCCCATTTCCTGCATAGCTTGAACATAAATTTGAGTCTGTCCGTCGCGTTCGAAGACGCCGATTCTTCCCCGCACCAAGACGGCCATCCCGTCCTGAGGCACAAAGCGCACCTTCATGGTATCCCGCCGAAACATGACCGCCCTCATCTGTGCCTGATCATCTTTCAAGGTGAAGTACCAGTGTCCGGACGAGTGCCGCTTCACCCCCGACAATTCGCCGGCGATCACCAGGTTCTGCCAGGCGGGCACGGCCTCGATCAGCTCTCTAATCGCGGCGATAAGGCCCGAGACCGTCCAAGTTTGCTCCCTGACCTTTTTTTCCGCCATCCGTTATGCGCCTCCGACGTTACACCGCCGCTGATATGCCGCCCACGTATTGTCCATCAGCCCGGCCACGGTCATCGGCCCGATGCCACCCGGGACCGGCGTCACCCTTCCCGCCACGGCCGCCACATCCGGGTTGACGTCCCCCACGACTTTACCGTTCGGCAGGCGGTTGGCCCCGCAATCGATTACCACCGCGCCCGGCTTGACCCAGTCCGCGTCAATTAATCGGGCGGTGCCGGCAGCTACGACGAGAATGTCGGCGGTGCGGACAACCGTTTTAGGCTCACGGGTGTTTCGATGAATCAGGGTCACGGTCGCATTCTCCCGATTGAGAAACAGCGCCGCCGGCATCCCGACAAAGCGGTTGCGGCCCACCACCGCGGCGCTGGCTCCGGCCAGCGTGACCCCATAGTGGTTCAGCAGGTATCCCATCCCCACCACCGTCGAGGAAAGCCACGCCGCCTCACCGGCCGCCAGCCGGCCCAGATTCGCTGCGGTCAAGCCGTCGACGTCTTTTTCGGGGGTGATCCGCGCTAACACCGCATCCCGCTCAAGATGATCAGGCAAGGGCAGCTGCACCATCACCCCGTCGATGCTCTCCTCCCTGCTCAAGCGCTCGACGGCCTCCTCCGCCGATTGCTGGGTGACGGTGGCCGGCAACGCCACCTCGCGACATAAAATCCCTACCGCCTCCGCCGCGACGCGTTTGCGGTACACATACCGTGCCCCCTCGGCCTCGGCGTCGACGCGTACGATGGCCAACCGCGGTGCCCGCCCGCCCGCTTGGCAGTGATCGCCAATTTCTCTGCGCAACCGATCTTGCCACCGGCGGGCCGCCTTGCGACCGTCCATGATGACGGCGCTGCCGAAGTTTTTCACATCCTCTGGCCCCTTTCTCACCCTTCGATGCGGTCCTGGCCAATATAGGCCACCCCGACGGCGTTGTCGCGACAGAGCTCGGGAGGAGCAAAATATAGCTCCCAGCCGTCCCTAGTCAACAGTCGGCGGCTAAGCCTCTGTTGAATCCGTTGATTGGCTGCGACGCCCCCCACCAGCAACAGGGGACCGGGGGGGAATTTTGCCGCCAACGCCGCCAGCGCCTCGGCCACGGCCATCTCGACGGCTGCCGCCACCAGAGCAGGATCGTCGCCACGCTCGATACGCCGTCTGGCCTCCGCTTCCGGTCCGGAAAAGCTTATCCACCAAGCCCCGTCGTGATAGCGGGGACGGCCGAAGGGCAGCGCCGGGTACCCCGAATCCTGGGTGGCGATCCGCTCCAAATAAGGACCGGCGGGAAACGGGCCTCCCAGCCGTACGCCAACGCGATCGACGAATTGTCCCGCATAGAGGTCGTCACTGCCCCCCAGGAAGCGGACCTGAGCCAAGCCGCCAGCCGACCGCCACGTTGCCGACACGAGTTCCGTGGTTCCCCCTGAGGCATGCAAAGCGTAAAAGCGATCGCGGTACGGTCCGCCCGAGCCCACCATCGCTGCCCGAATGTGGCCCTCCTGATGGGTGGTGGCCATCAATGGGACATTCAAGCCGAGCGCCAGCACTTCAGCCAGTCGGTGCCCCACCTCAAAGGGCGGCAAGTATGAATCACTTACCGGCCGGGGCCGGGTCGACACCGCCACCGCGGCAAGTTCCGAGACCGGAATCATCGCGAGCGCCTGCGCGATCAGGCCCGGCAACGCCCTGAGATGAGCGAACACGGCGACCTGGGGCCGAATTCCGCGCTCTCCTTGGGGGACCGGCACCATTTCCCGCTGCTGGAAGCGGATCCCCTTGGGATCGACCGCCGCTACGGAAGCCGTGTAAGCGCTCGCGTCGATGCCCAAGACCGTCCTCTGCACGGCTACGGGGCAGGCTGCGAGCGGTCAAGGTCACCCTCTGGACGGAGCTTTTTGGCCATATTGCCTAACACTCCGTTGATGAAGCGCTTGGCCTCGTCACCGCTGCTGTAGGAATCGGCCAATTCCAACGCTTCGGCAATAATGACGGCAATGGGCACCCCCGAATCTCCGGTCAACTCAAAGACGGCCAGCCGCAGAATATTGCGGTCAATGGTCGGCATGCGGCCAACCTTCCATTCAACCGCCACGTCTTCAATCTGGCGGTCAATCGCCGCCCGGCCAGCCAAGACTCCCAGCACCAAACGCTCTACAAACGCCTGATCCTCCGCGGATTCGCCTTGCGTCGCGCGCTGCGTAAGCTGCCGCGGGTCCGAAGCCGCCAAGTCGTACTCGAACAGCACTTGCAAGGCGAGTTCCCGCCCTCGATGCCGAGCCACTTCCGTCTCTCCCCCTTCGCGTCTATTCGCGGTCGGCAGACGACTCGCCGAAAACAATTCCCTGAATATGGATATTCACCGTGTCCACGGCGATAGGGGTCATGTGTTCAACCACCCGCTTTACGCGATTTTGCACCCGGCCGGCCAAATCGGGAATGCGCTGCCCGAATTCCACCAGCAGATGAAGCTCGAACGACGCCCGTCGGTTCCGAATCTCAAGCCGCACCCCCTTGCTGGAGTGCTTGCGGCCCAGCCGCTCGGTCAGTCCGCCCACCAAGGTCGTCGTCAGTGCGGCCACTCCCGGCTCTTCCAACGCCGCCATCCCGGCAATCGAAGCAATGACTTCGTCGGGAACCCTGATCGACGCGTCGACCGTCAGGGTCGACGTCGTCGTTGGTGTTGTCGTTTCGTTGTCAGCATCCATCGGGCTGCCTCCTTCTCTGAAATCCCTCGCGCGGGACCCGGAAGGACGGTGGCGCTGGCCATCGTCCAGGGCCCGGTCGACCTCGTTCGCGTTTAGGCACCCTTCATTCGTGCGGCCAGGAAGTTGGTGTGGATCTGCCCAGCGTTAAATTCCGCGTCGTCAAAGAGCTGACGGTGCATGGCAATCGTCGTCTTCACGCCCTCCACCTCAAATTCTTCGAGCGCGCGCTTCATCCGCGCGATCGCCTCGTCGCGCGTTCGGCCCCACGTAACCAGCTTGGCCAGCAGGGAATCATAAAACGGCTGCACCTGATATCCCTCTCCCACGCCCGAATCCACGCGCACTCCCGGTCCGCCCGGCTCGCGCCACAGCGTCACCTTCCCCGGACTGGGACGAAATCCCTGATCAGGATCTTCCGCGTTGACCCGGCATTCGATACTCCAGCCGTTCATGGCAATCTCGGACTGGGCAACCGTAAGGGGGAGTCCGGCGGCAATGCGAATCTGCTCCTTGACAATGTCCACGCCGGTGACCATTTCAGTCACCGGATGTTCGACCTGCACCCGCGTATTCATTTCCATGAAATAAAAGTGGCCCGTCTCATCTAACAAAAACTCCACCGTGCCCGCATTCGTATACCCTACCGCGCGCGCAGCGCGGATGGCCGCTTGACTCATGCGTTCCCGCAAGTCCGCGTTGACCGCCACCGAGGGTGCCTCCTCGACGACCTTCTGTCGCCGGCGTTGCAGGGAGGATTCCCGTTCGCCCAGCGACACCACGTTGCCCAGGTGGTCGGCGAGGATCTGGATCTCGATGTGGCGCGGGTTCATCAGATATTTTTCCAGGTACACGTCACCCTGCCCAAAGGCCGACTTGGCCTCGCGGCTCGCGCGTTCGACGGCCTCGGCCAGCTCCTCTCGGGTCTCCACCACCCGGATTCCCCGTCCTCCCCCCCCATAGGAGGCCTTGACCAGGATGGGATAGCCAATCGCCTCGGCGGTGTCCAGCGCTTCGTCAATGCCCGTCAGCGCCTCCTCGGTGCCCGGCACGACCGGGATTCCCGCCTCGTTCATGACCAAACGCGCCTGCGCCTTGATGCCCATGTTTTCGATCGCCTCGGGTGGCGGACCGATGAAGACCAGCCCCCATGTTTTGCAGACCGCGGCAAAATGGTGGTTTTCGGACAAGAATCCATAGCCGGGATGAACCGCTTCCGCTCCCGTCTGCACCGCCGCGTTAATAATATTGGGAATATTTAGGTAACTCAACGTCGCCGGCGATGGGCCAATGGGAAACGCCTCGTCGGCATAGCGCACATGCAACGCATCCTGGTCCGCCTCCGAATAGACCGCCACGGTCTTGATACCGAGTTCCCGCGCTGCCCGCATGACCCGAATGGCAATTTCACCCCGATTGGCCACCAAAATCTTTTTAAACAGTCAAATCGCCCCGTTTCCACCAAATCTCCTGCCCTAGGAACGAGCCAGCCCGCCTTGATGCCTAGCCGATCACCGATTATGCCGCGCTCGGGGCGTGCCGGGACGCCGAATGCGCGCACCCGATCCCGACGTCCCCATCCCCGCCGGTTCCCTGGCGCATCGCGGCGAAACGGCCTTTTGCCCAGTAACCGACGGCTTCGGGTTCCTGTCCCCAACCCCGCCAGCGATACACCAAGCGACCAACCTTCGTCGGCCGGTGCTCAGCTCATGCCGGTTCCCGCTAGGACGAGCGAAGAGGGCTGCGCGCGGATCCCTGCGTCGATCGCGGCCCGAGGCGCCTTGCCCCATCCCGCGATGAAGCGGACGCCGCCGCTTCACGGCTCCGCCCAACCAGCGGCGGGAACGCGGTGAACGTGGTTTTCTTCCTTAGGCATTTTAACCCATGTCGGAGCGTTCCGGCTAGATGGCGGCGCTCCCCGACGCGCACCTCCGGGCGGTGGGAGCGGACCGTCCCCCCGCCCGGGGACATGGTGACGGATAGGCGGGTCACCCTTTCGGAAAAATCACCACGTTTTCCGGCGGGAGGCTAGTCACCTGGGTGACGGTGTCGGCGATCCGAGCTACTTGGCGAGCGGTCAGGCTTTGTGCGCCGATGACGATATCCGCCCGATTGCCCGAGATCGTCGCGGCGGCGAGCGGAAACCCATGCGCAGCCAGCAGGCCTTCGATGGACGTCTCCTGCTTCAATTCTCGCTGATCACGCACTAACGTGGTCGCTGCCTCGTTCTTGGCTCGCGTCGAAAGCCCCGGTTGCTTCAGCAAATTCTGAATTGTCGACACTTCGCGGCTCATCATCTGATCGCGCTGCATACGATAGTTCACAAAGTAGTTTTCCAACCGCGTAACCCCACCCTGAGCCCCCGTCACGTCGTGCGTTCTGGATTTCGCCACCGGCGTGACCTCCGACGCCGTGCGATGATACACGACATACCCCAACAGGACCGCCAAGACGGAGACAAAGGCGACAAAGCGAATGATTTGCGGGCGTTGCATAGTCTCTTCCTCCCTTTTCGAATGGATCGCTGGTATGGACGTCCTCGCCGAGGCGCGGCACCCGCGCTCGGCGTGCAAAACCGTCAACTGGGTAAGATTAAGACCTGGTAGGCGGGAATTTGCAGCAAGGTCTCCACCGCATTGGTGAGCTCGCTCCGCACCACGGGATTTTGCGCCGTCCGAGCGACCACGACGACGCCTTGCACGGCCGGCCCCACCTGATCCAAGGGGACCACGCTTTCTCCGTTATTGTTTTGGACCAGGATCGGAGACAGCGTCCCCGATACCGAACTGGGCGCGGTAACAAATTGTGACTGAATCGTGCGGCTTAACGTAACCGCCGCTTGCACTTTGCCGACGTTGGGTATGGCCTCGAGTATGCGCACCAATTGGCCTTCGACCAAAGCCTCCTGGACCTCGAGCGTGGGCGTCGCACCCGTACTGAGCCGGGTCGCGGGCGGAGGCGAATGCCCGCTGCCAATCACCAAAAGTGCGACGCCGAGTCCTGCCAAGATCGCAATTTGGACGAATTTGCCGCGACCTTGGCCCCACCAATTGCGCCATCCGTTCGCATTCATGCCTCATCTCTCCTCTGCCTTCACCCCGGCGACGGTCGTCATATGGATGCCGACGATACGGGCATCCGATCCCAGCGTCACCGTCACCGCCTCATGGGCGGCCGCACGGATCAGCTTGGCGGAGGCCCTAGCCCCCACGCCCACCTCGACCAGATAGCGGTTGCCGCCCAGGGAGTGGATGGCGCAGGATTGGACCCCGGGGACGGTTTGCACCATCGCCTCCGCTTGCCGGACCTCTTCGCTAGCGATGGCCACTTCCAAAGCAGGGCCTCGGTTGATCCAATTGAGGGCGGTCATGCCTTGGCTGCCGTTGGCCCACCGCCAGAAGCCAATCAAGGGGCGAATCATGATCAGCAACAGGATCAGTCCCACCATCAGCCCCGCGTAACGCCGGAGATCGCCTTTGGGTAACACGATGTCCACCAGATTGCCCAGCAGCACAATCACGATCAGCGTCTTGACCCAACCTCCGACCAAGGCCCACATCACGGAATCACCCCGTTCGACGCCGAGAGGACGACCGCGGTGAGCAGGAAAAACATCAGGGCCACCGCGCCACCGACCGCAATCAGCCATCCAATCGCCGTCGCCATGACATTTAAGCTTTGGGCTACCCCCTCCACCGCCAACGGCTCGGTGGCGGACGCCGCCACCCGGTAAAGAAACATCATGACCAACAGCTTAGCCAGGGGAAAGGTTACGGCGACAATAATGGCTAACGCGCCCACTAGGCTGACCGCATTCTTCAGCAGCAGCGACGATCCCAAGATGGTCTCCATCGCGTCCGCGATGGCGTTGCCAATGACCGGGACAAACGTCCCCATCAGGAATTTGCTGCCACGCAGCAACACGCCATCGGCCACCGAGCCGGCGGCGCCTTCCACCGCCAGCACGGCCAGAAACAATGTCATCAGGCCCCCCAGCATGGTCAGCCCGATTTGTCGGAACAAAAGTCCTAGGTTCTTGAGAGAAAATCGCGGCAGCCAATAGGCCACCAATTCGACCACAGTCGCCAGCATCATCGCCGGCAGCACCCAGTTCTCCGTCAACACCGCCACGATATTCATCGTGCCCATCATCAGCGGACCGAAGATGCCGGCTGACGTCATCGCGCCGGAACCCGCCATGAGCACAATCACGGTGGGCATCATGGCTTCCATTAAATGGACCAACGACCCTACCATGTGATGCACCAGGCCCAGGGCCACGGCGAACGAGCGCAGACCCACCGTAATAAATGCGGAAAACACCACCCAGCGAGCAATCCGAACGACTTCGGAAACTTCCGTGCTCTCGGCCAGGCGTTCCAAGAGGCCTGCCAGTACGGCCAAAATGAACAGAATCCCCAGCACGCGGGCCATTTGGCTAAAGTCGCCCAAGATCGCATATTCCACGCTCTTGAGCAAGATGGACGGATCGAATGGACTCTTCCGGTGCAGCAAGTCGCTCACGACCTGGCCAACACTGGGGATCGTCACCGGTGATGGTCGGTTGACCAGACGGTTCAGTTCCTGGGTGAAACCGAAATCATGCAGCGCTCGGAGCTGGGCTTGAGTGTCTTTCGCCACGCTCGCCGCGCGGGCGAGTTTAGGTGCCGCACCCACCGCTACAAGGGCGGCTAACCCACTTCTCCACGGCCTGGGTTTCATAGCTCCCCTTTCCCTTAGGACGGAACCAACTTCAGCAAAGCATCCGTCACCGAGGCAATCAACGGCACCGCGAGCAGCAGGATGAAGAGTTTGCCAGCGAGCTCCAAGCGCGCGGCAATCCCCGATTCTCCGCTGTCATAGGCAATGCGGGCCGCAAAGGTGGTGAGATAGGCGATACCGAGCACTTTGAACAAAAGCCCCAGATACACCCCCGGAATACTGGCCAGCACGGCGATCCGGGTGACGTCATTCACCACCTTGATCAAGGGCGCAACCAGGAACAGCAGCATCAGTACGCCGCCGCCGATGCGTACCAGTTCGGCCCAGTCTCCTCGCTGTTCTTGCATGACAATCACCAAGACCGTGAGCACTAGCCCAATCCCCACGATTTGCACGATTTGCGTCATCGATGGCTGCTCCTACAGATTGAACATGGACCGCACCGTTCGGAATAAAACCGCGACCTCCTGCAACACCATCAGAAACCCAATGGCAATGCCGGCTAGCGCCACCAACTGCCCCCATTCCTTGCGGTCCAGGCGCTCTAACACGGTATAGGCTACGGTGACTAAAATTCCGATCCCGGCCAACTTGAAGATCAGGTCGATATTGGGCATGGCTTCACTCCATTGCTCACAGCAAAATCACCACCGCGGCCAATCCCGCCAGCGTGCTCAGGGTCTCTAGCATCCGTGCCTTTTTCGTGCACTCTTCGCGGACACCGTCCATGATCTTGGAAAGTTCCCGGCCGCCCGATGCCAAGGCCTGGCTTTGCCACTCCGCCGGAGCGCTGGCCAAGGGTGGAATCAACGCTTGGATCACCGCCCGCTCCTCGCCGCCCAATCGGGCATCCTGACTAACCGCCGCACTGGCGGCGTCTTCCAGCGACCCGGAGGTGCTCAGACTGTGCGCCAAGGCGTCGACTGCGGCCGAGAGCTCGCCGCCGCGGGCTGCCGCGTGAAACGCCTGCACGAACGGGCGCCGGCGAAAGGTCAGCTCCACCTTAATCCGGTCAAGGAAGGTCATCCATTCGGCAAGACCTTCAATGCGCTGCCGGTACGGTCGAGCCAGCCGGCGCCCCGTCATCAGGGCCGCCAGCAACACCAAAATCGCCCCCAGTCCGCGCGGGATCATGAGCTGGGTTCTCCGGTTCCCCAGCGTTCTACCGCTTCGACCGTACCCGGTCCCGTACGCCGGCTTAAGAGCACCAGGGCGTCGAAGACGCCGGCCTCCCACAGGCGGTGTATCGCCGCATGCTGGCGCAATGCAGTCAAGGCCCCCAGATGCACCGAGGCGAGCATGCGGACCCCCGCCCACCGGGCCTTCCAGACCGCCTCAAAATCTTCCGGCATGGCCAATTCGTCCACCACCAGCAATTCCGGCGATAAGGAGCGCAATGCGGCGAGCATCCCTTCGGCCTTCGGCCATCCGTCCAGCACGTCGCTGTGGCGGCCGACCGGATAGCTTGGACGCCCCTTGACACTGCCCGCGATCTCGCCCCGTTCGTCCACCACCACCGTAACGTGGCCCGCGTCCGACCAATGGCGCGCCAGTTCGCGAATTAACGTGGTCTTGCCCGCCCGCGGAGGCGACGCCACCAACACCGACAGCGGACCGGAGGCAGGATGGAGTTTCGCCAAAACCGTCTCCGCGGGCGTCCGAACCGACCGCGCCCGACGAAGGTTCAGCCCCGAGACGTCGCGGACCGTCTCTACCCGCTCCCCGTTCATCACCGCCCGACCGGCGATGCCCACCCGATGCCCGCCGGGCAAACTGATGTAGCCCTGCCGAATTTCGTCCAAGCGGGAATAAAGGGAATGGTCGACCAGGCGGAGCAAGAGGTCGTCTAGGTGCTCGGAGGAGGTCACCCGCTTTCCATCCAGTACGCGCCAGCCAAAGCTGCCGTAGAGGACCACCGGCTGACCGGCGCGAAATCGCACCTCTTCCAGTCCGTCGCGCACGCTATCCGCCTCGGCGGCGATTGCCTCTTGCCACGGACTTGGCAACAACATCCACGGCTCGATCATCACCATGCCTCCCTTGCCTGTCGATGCAATCTATGGGACGGGCTCCGCTTGTATGCCAACAAACGGCACATGCTGTTTCGCCACCGGGCAGGTCCAGGGATCTCACGACGGCGCCCAATCTTCTGGGGGCTCGTCCGGGCGCAGGCATGGGGAAACGGCCGGGCCCGACCTGGATGGACGGACAGACGGGTTCATGGCGGTGAATGAGAGCGCGGGACGCGAGGCGGAGGACCGCTTACCGGCCACCATGGAGGCGTCGTCGCAGGCCTGGGTTGCACAATATCCCGACGCCGTCGCCAAACGCTGGGATGGCGGAACGTTTGCTCTTGGTTGCCTCAGCGAACGCCGGAAGAGGGCCTCCCGGTCGCTGAAGCGACCCGCCAGCAGATCGTTCGCGTCTCCGCCAACCGCCCTATTGGCGTGGCGCGATGCCGCGAGTCTGCAAGCCTGGTGGCGCGCTGCGGAAGCCGCCTGCTGGCTGGCCAAGGAAGCCGGTGGCAACCGCACCGGCCTGCCCGCCAAAGACACAATGGCGCTGAAATCAGCCTACGGTCCCAGCTCTTCGATGGGACGCCTGCGATCGCTCTGCGAGCGCCCAGGCCCCCAAGGGCGACGCTCGGTCGCGAAGCCTTGGGGCGACTGCTGGGGCAATACGCTGCCCTGCCGCGGGACGGGGAGCGGGAAGTCGGCGTTTTCTGCCGGGGCGCCGGAATTCGGGTCGCCCGCCTGATTCGGACGGTTGTCGATTCTGCTTCGAAAATCTAAGGGGGTCGGCCGCTAGTCTAACCGCCCGGGACCATACTCGCCGAACCATCGCCTGGGCAGTCTGAACGCCAACAAGGGCTCCCGCCCCTGTTTCAAGGGGGGAGCCCGTGCCAGTCTATTTGCGTGGTCCGAGCGACCTGGTCCGGTTAGTCGTCTACCTCGCTGCCGTCGTCGTCGTCCATCACCAGGTGATCTTCGTCAGAGTCGAACAGAATGTTGCCACAATGCGGGCAGGTCAGCTGAATCCCCTCGCGGTCGAATAACTCCCCGTTATAAAAGGAATTGAGCTGACATTGCGGGCATTCGAGCTCAATGTACTCCGCGTCCTCATCGTCATCGGTTTCTACTTCGGAGAAGTCGTCGTCGTCACCGAGATCATCGTCATCATACACTTCGTCTTCCAACGTAATGAGATCGGAGTCCACTTCTTCCAGATATTCTTCGAGATCCAACTGGTTTGCGCTGACCTCTTCGACATCCAGCGCCATCTCCCGCAACACGTCGACCATCTCGGCCAGAATCCGGCCTTGGCGCCCTCCCTCTTGCGCCTGGTAGCGCTCGGTGAGATTTTGAAGATGAGAAATCCTCCGGCGAAGATCTGCCATGGTGCACCTCCTTTTATCACCCATCCCTAAACGTTGATAGGGCAATCCCGTAACCTAGGATTCCATGGGTAGTCTCACTTTATCCAACGCGATGGCTCCGCCTAACTTCTGCCCAAGTACTGGCCAGTCCGGGTGTCGACGACAATTTTTTCGCCCACTTCAACAAAAAGTGGCACCTTGACCACCGCTCCGGTTTCCAAGGTGGCCGGCTTGGTCCCTCCCGTGGCGGTGTCGCCCTTAAACCCGGGATCGGTCTCCGTCACTTCCAAGGTCACGCTATTGGGCAAATCGACCCCGATGCTTGCGCCACGATACATCACCACGTAGCATGTTGTGTTCTCCTTGAGGAATTTTACGCCCTCTCCGATGTCCGAGGACCTTAACGCAATTTGGTCAAACGTTTCCGTGTCCATAAAAGTGTAATCGTCGTCCATGCTGTACAGGTACTGCATTTCGCGTTTTTCTACGCGGGCCAACGGGATCTTTTCGCCGGCATTGAAGGTTCGGTCAACCACACCGCCGGTCAGCAGGTTCTTGAGCTTGGTGCGTACGAAGGGCGAACCCTTGCCCGGTTTAACGTGCTGAAATTCCAGCACCTGGTACACCTGTCCGTCCAATTCCAAAGTTACGCCGTTGCGAAAATCGTTTGAAGAAATCACGTTATCCCAACCTTTCACATCGTCCCCAGCTGGCTTAGAGTTCTCTCCACCCTTTATCGGTCTTCGTCACCCGATTGTAGCCCGCACTGGTAACCACCACCGTATCTTCCAACCGCACGCCGAGGCGGCCAGGCAAATAGATTCCGGGTTCTACCGTCAACACCATTCCTTCAGCCAGCGTCCAGTCGGTGGCCGATTTTTGACTCACCCAGGGAGCCTCGTGAACCTCCAAGCCGACTCCGTGCCCCGTGGAATGTCCGAAAAACTCTCCGTGGCCGGCATCATTGATGACCGCCCGCGCGGCCGCATCCACGGTTGACGCGGCGACGCCCGGACGGACCTGATCCAGTCCGGCGGCCTGGGCCAAGCGCACAATTTCATACACGGCGCGGGCCTCCGCGGATGCCTCCCCCATCGCGACGGTTACCGTCTCATCCGAATGGTAGCCGCGCGTGGTGGCACCATAGTCAATGGTCAACAGATCGCCGGCTTCGATTCGCCGTCGGCTGGGTTTGCCATGCGGCAAGGAAGCACGCGGGCCGGCAACGGCAATGGTGTCAAACGAGGGACCGTCGGATCCCAGCCGGCGCATTTGGGCTTCCAGTTCCACGGCAACGTCCCACTCTTGCATGCCGACTCGCACCCGGGCCAGTGTAGCTGCCAACGCCTGGGCTGCGATATCCGCCGCTTCGGTCAAAAGCCGCAACTCGTCTTGGTCCTTAATCACCCGGAGGGATTCCACCAGTCCGACCTTAGGCTGCCACGCGACTTTCGGGGTTATCGCCTGCAGGTGCTGCCAGTAATCCACCGAGACTTTGTCCGCCTCGAAGCCGACCCGTTCCACCCCCAACTCGAGGACGTGCTCAGCCACGCTCTGCCAGAGGGCCTCGCGCTGGCGGACCAGGGTGAGATGTGGCGCTTCACGTTCCGCCTGCTCCCAATAGCGAAAATCGGTGATCAGCCAACCCTGCTCCGGTCGGACCAGCACGGCCCCCGAGGACCCTGAAAAGCCGCTTACATAACGAACGTTCTCGGCCCCCGTAATCAACATGGCGTCGACATCCTCGAGGCTGGCCGCCAAGCGGGTCAACCGGGTCTCGTAATTCATGGCTTTTCCCCCGTTCCCCGGGCCAAGATGGCGCGAATGGCCAGCTCGTAGCCGAGCGGACCCAGCCCGGAAATCTGTCCCGTGGCCACCGGGGCGGTGAGCGACGTGGCGCGAAATGCCTCCCGCGCATACACGTTGCTCAGGTGCACCTCGATCACGGGAATACTCAGGACTTTGAGGCAGTCCCGCAAGGCGTAACTCTGGTGAGTCAGCGCCCCCGGATTAATTACCAAGCCCTTACAGCCCCGGTCCTCCAGGGTTTCGACGAAGTCCAGGATGGCCCCTTCGTGATTCGACTGGTAATACTCTAGTTCCAGCTCCGCGAAGACCTTCGTGAGCCGCCGCCAAATGGCTTCCCAGCTTTCGCCCCCGTAAATCTCGGGCTCACGGCGTTCCAGCCGCCCCAAGTTGGGGCCGTTCACCACCGCCACGACGTATCCCATGGCTAAATTCCCGCCAGGGGAAACGCTTCTGCCAACGTCTGCACGCGCCGCAAGTACGCAAGCGGATCGAAGTCCGCCGGGGCGGTCAAGGCGCCTGCGATGATATCCGCCAACGCGTCCATCTCCTCGAGGCCCAGCCCACGGGTGGTCAATTGCGGGGTCCCCAGGCGGATCCCGGATGCTACCGTCGGCTTTTCGGTCTCAAACGGGATGGTGTTCTTATTGGCCGTAATGCCGATGCTGGCCAATCGGTCCTGCGCCGCCCGACCGGTCAGTCCACTCGCCTTGACGTCGATCAACAGCAGATGGGTATCGGTTCCCCCCGCCACCAGCCTGAGCCCGCGTTCCCGCAACCCGTCCGCCAGCCGCTTCGCATTGGCCACCACCCTAGCCTGGTACGCCCGGAATTGGGGGGTCAACGCTTCCCCGAAGGCCACCGCCTTGCCGGCGATGATGTTCATCAACGGCCCTCCCTGCAAGCCAGGAAAAACAGATTTGTCAATTTTGGTCCCCCAGCCAGCGGTCGTAATCACAAATCCGCCGCGGGGTCCGCGCAGCGTCTTGTGCGTCGTGGAGGTCACGAAATCGGCTAATCCCACCGGGTTCGGGTGCAGTCCGGCCGCCACCAGCCCCGCGATATGGGCCATGTCGACCATCAACAGGGCCCCGACTTCCCGGGCAATATCCCGAAAGGCCGTGAAATCCAATGTACGCGGGTAGGCCGAAGCGCCGGCGACGATGATCGCAGGTTGAAATTCCCGCGCCTGCCGACGGACGGTCTCCATGTCTAATTGTTCCGTTTCGCGGTCGACGCCATAATGGCGCACGCTGTAGAACTGCCCGGACAGGTTGACCGGACTGCCGTGCGTCAGGTGGCCGCCGTGGCTCAGGTCCATTCCCAGCACGCGGTCGCCGATTTTGAGCGCGGCAAAGTAGACTGCGGTATTGGCCGAAGCCCCCGAGTGAGGCTGGACATTGACGTGCTCCCCGCCGAACAGCGCGGTAACGCGTTCTTTGGCCAAAGTCTCCACCACGTCCATATATTCGCATCCGCCATAATAGCGCTTGCCCGGATAGCCTTCTGCATATTTGTCGGTCATGATCGAGCCCACTGCTTGGCGCACCGCGGCCGACGTCCAGTTTTCCGACGCGATCATTTCCAAATGGCCAGCCTGCCGACGCGCTTCGCCCAAAATCGCCGAATAGACCTCGGGATCGGTATCCCGGAGCTGGCCCAACGGATCCTCGATAGTATGGATCATTTTGTCCTCCTCTTGTGTTCCTCGTGTGCTCGTCTCGGGTGGCTTCATCCGCAGGCAACAACCCGCTACGGCCGCGCTGGTCCGGCCTCCCCGGCCCGCCAAACCAGTTGGGGATGACGGGCGGCTTCGGCCTCGTTGAGCCGCCCAACCACGGTCTGTTCCGGGGCTCGCTTCAGCGCGGACAGGTCGCTGCCGATCTCCGCGTCGATGCGCCGCATCGCCTCAGCAAACTGCTCCAACGTCTCTTTGGACTCGGTTTCGGTCGGTTCGACCATCATGGCCTCTTCTACCACCAACGGAAAATACACGGTAGGAGGATAGAATCCGTGATCAATCAGACGCTTGGCGACGTCCAGGGCTCGCGCCCCGCGACGCTTTTGCTCGGCCAGACTAAGAACGAACTCATGCTTGACGGGCCCCGGAAAGGCTGGCTGATAGATGGGCTGCAATAACGATAACAGATAATTGGCGTTCAAGACGGCCATTTCCGCCACCGATGCCAAGCCGTCTCTGCCTTGCGTCAACAGATAGGCCATGGCGCGGATCAACACCCCAACATTTCCATAATAAGACCGCACCTTGCCAATGGACAAGGGACCACGATCGACCCAGTGCCAGCCCCCGTCAGCCTTGGCCAACTTCGGGGTGGGCAAGAAGGGTTCCAGCGCTGCCCTCACACAGACGGGGCCGGCCCCGGGCCCGCCGCCACCGTGAGGGGTGGAGAAGGTTTTGTGCAAATTGAGATGGACGACGTCGAACCCCATGTCGCCCGGCCGCACCTTGCCTAAAATGGCGTTGGCGTTGGCACCGTCGTAATACAAAAGGCCTCCTGCTTGGTGAACGACGTGCGCAATCTCCAGAATATCCTGCTCAAAGAGGCCGAGCGTATTGGGGTTGGTCAACATTAGGCCGGCCAAGCGCGCGTCTGCGAGTTCCCGCAACGCCCCCAGATCCACCATACCCCGCCGATCGGAAGGAACGACTTTGACGGTGAATCCCGCCATGGTCGCCGTCGCCGGGTTGGTTCCGTGCGCCGAATCGGGAATGAGCACGACCGCCCGTTCCGATTGTCCGGTGTGGTGCATGAAGGCCTTGACGACCAGCATGCCGGTCAACTCGCCGTGCGCTCCGGCAGCGGGCTGCAGGGTGGTGGCCTCCATCCCGGTCAGGATCTCCAGCCAGCGCTCCAGTTCTGCCAATAGGCTCAACAATCCTTGGACGCTTTCCTCCGGCTGCAAGGGGTGCAGGCGGGCGAATCCCGGCAGCGAAGCCGCCCAATCATTGACTTTGGGGTTGTATTTCATGGTGCAGGATCCCAGCGGGTAAAACCCGCTGTCGACGCCGTAATTCCATTGCGATAGGGCGGTATAGTGCCGCACCACGTCCATCTCCGACACTTCCGGTAGGATCGGCGGCTGCCGCCGCACCAGTTCGGCCGGCAAGATGGATTCGACCGCCACCGGAGGCACGTCCGTCTGGGCAATCTCCACCCCGCGCCGCCCAGGCCGCGACTGTTCGAAAATCAACGGGACATCCACGCCCGCACCTCCTTCGCCAGACGGTCGATCTCCTCCCGGGTCCTGCGCTCCGTCACCGCGAGTTGCCAGCACCCCGCCCAATCGGAATCCCAGCACCCCAAATCGGCTCCCCCCAGGATGCCCCGGTCGAACAGCCAGCGGTTCAAATCCGCCACCGGGCCGGGCACTTTCACGGCAAATTCATAGAGCACGGGTCCTGGCTGGGCGGGGGTGATCCCGTCTATGGCCAGCAACTGGTCCCGGAGATAGTGGGCCTTGTTCACCGAAAGCTGGGCAATGTCGCGCAACCCGTACGGACCCACCAGGGACAAGTAGATGGCTGCCCGCAATGCATTCAGCGAATGATTCGAGCACACGTTGGAGACGGCCTTTTCCCGGCGGATATGCTGCTCACGGGCCTGCAAGGTCAACACCAGGCCTCGGCGCCCGCGATCATCGTAGGCTATCCCCACTAACCGGCCCGGCATGCGCCGAATGAGCGGGTCCTGTACGGCAAAAAAGCCCAAACCGGGTCCACCGTAGTGCGGGGAATTGCCGAGTGCCTGGCCCTCGCCTACGGCGATGTCGGCCCCGAGTGCACCCGGGGGAGTCAGCAACGCCAGCGCCACCGGGTCACAATAGGATACCGCCAACCCGCCCTGAGCGTGGGCGGCTTCAATCGCCCGCGGGAGTTCCTCCACGCTGCCCATCACGTCGGGATAGGGCCAAATCAGCGCCGCGGATTCCTCGAGCCCGACCGATCGGGGATGGTCCTCGGTGATCACGGCCCCGCCGTGACCGCGAACGTAGGTGGCCACCACCTGGCGGACTTCCGGGTGCAGGGTTTTGGCCAGGGCCACCGTCCGCCGGCCGGTATAGGCCATGGCCAGCAGCGCGGCTTCGGCTGCCGACGAAGCCCCGTCATATAAGGAAGCCTGGGCAGCAGCCATGGCCGTCAACGAGGCAATCATCGTCTGGTACTCGAAGATGGCGGCCAGCGTTCCCTGCGAAAGTTCGGCCTGATAGGGCGTGTAGGCGGTGGCAAATTCGCCCCGGCTGGAAAGCGCGTCGACGGCATAAGGGACGTAGCGGTCATAGTAGCCAAAGCCCAGAAAGGATACCCAATCGTCCAGCGACCGATTCTCGCTCGCTTTGTGCGCCATGACGTCCATAAGTTCCCACTCGCTGAGGCCTGACGGCAAATTCAACGGTTGCTTGAGCCGGGCCACCGGGGGAATGTCGTCAAAGAGCGCATCGACCCGGTCGATGCAGAGCCTCGCCAGCATGGCCTCGCGATCGGCCGACGTGTGGGGCAGATACGCCAATTACGCTCCCCCTTTGCCTTCGCCCACCTGTTGCCGATATTGGTCGGCGCTCAACAAATCCTCGGCCAGCTTTTCCGTCCGCAGGCGGACAATCCATCCTTGCCCGTAGGGATCTTCATTAATCAACTCGGGGTGATCAGACAATTGGTCGTTCACCGCCTCCACCACGCCTTCGGCAGGACTATATAAATCCGATACGGATTTCACCGACTCCACCACGCCAAAGGTATCCCCTATTTGTAGCTGATTCCCCACGGCCGGCAGATCCACGAAGACCACATCGCCTAACGCGTCCTGGGCGTAATCGGTAATGCCGACCCGACCCTGGCCGTCAATCCATTCGTGCTCTGCCGTGTATTGTCGATCGGTCGGAAACTTCATGGTTTACGCTCCTCCTTCGTACTCCAGCTTGTCGAAGTTTTAGATGCTAACCGGGTGACCGGCCTCCCCGCGACCGCCGGTAAAACGGGAGCGGCACCACCCGCCCCGGAACCCGTTTCCCACGGATAGCCACCCAAAGCGTGGTGTCTGGCTGAGCCCGTTCAGCCGCCACCAAGGCCATCGCCACCGGCCGCCGAAGCGCCGGGGCGTAGCTGCCCGAGGTCACCCGCCCCACTTCAATCTCCGCTTCCGAATCCGCCAAGACGGGATACCCCGAGCGGGCGATCGCCCCGCCTTCCTCCATCCTTAACCCGATCAACTGCCGCTTGGGCCCTGCGGCCAGTTGGCGCAGCAAAGGCTCCTGACCAATAAACTGCTGATCGGGGCGCGTACGAATGAACGGCCGGAGCCCCGCCTCAACAGGCGAAATGTCCGTGGCCAACTCATGCCCGTAAAGCGGCAACCCAGCTTCCAGGCGCAGAGTGTCACGGGCCCCCAACCCAATGGGCTTAATCTCCCGGGCAGCCAACACCTCCCACACCTCCAGGGCATCCTCGGCGGCCGTGTAGATTTCCACCCCGTCTTCCCCCGTGTAGCCGGTGCGGGAGATCAACGTGGGCCGGCCTGCAATGCCAAACGCCGTACTGAAGCGAAACCGGGCCAATTCGGCCACGCCCGGACCCACCAAGTCCTTCATCAAGTCCATGGCCTGGGGGCCTTGCACCGCAATCAGGGCTAGCGCATCGCTGAGGTCCGTGAGCCGCACCGCCCCGCCTTCACGTCCTCGCTGCTGATTGAGCCAAGCCCAGTCGTCCTTCCGGCGGGCGGCATTGACGACTAGCATAAACTCGGCGGCGGCGCGGCGGTAGACCACCAGATCATCCAGCGTGCCGCCGTCTTCTTGACACATGGCGCCATAGGCCGCCTGACCCACCGCGAGCCGGCCCGGGCGATGGGTGGTCACCCGGTCCACAAAGTCGGCCGCTCCGGGTCCCGTCACCAAAAACTGTCCCATATGGGATACGTCAAACATCCCCACCTGAGTTCGCACGGCGTGATGCTCGTCTAAAATCCCCGTATATTCGAGGGGCATCACATAACCCCCGAACTCCACCATTTTCGCCTCGTGCTGGCGATGCCAGGCGGTTAAGGGTGTTTCCAACGCGTTCCCTCCCGTGGTCAAGCTTTGTGTTCCCGGGCTAACCGGCGAAGTCCCTCGGCCACCATGCCGGCGGGCACGTCGCGCACCACGCGAGGTTGGCCCGGCTCCTTTAGCAATACCCATTGCAAGCCAAACTGCCGCGCCTTCTTGTCGCGCAACAACACGGGTTCCAACGCGTCATAGCGGAGTTCCGGGAGCGCGATGTCGAGTTCCCAGCGCCTAAGCCAGCTGTCCACGGTAAGCCGCACTCCAGGATCGAGCCCGAGCATCTGCTCTGACAAGTAGAGCGCAAGACGCGACCCCATGGCCACCGCCTGCCCGTGGCTGAAATGGCCGTAGCCCGCCATCTGCTCGATGGCATGGGCCAGCGTGTGGCCAAAATTCAAGAACATCCGCTCCCCGCGCTCTTCCAGGTCGCGGTTGACGATGTCGATCTTGATCTCCGCCGTGCGGGCGATAATCCATCGCCATTCGTCGTTCATCGTCCCGATAGGCGGCGCGCCTTGGCTGAGCCGCTGCCAAAGCGGCCCCCCCTCGATTAGTGCCGACTTGACAATTTCTCCCAGACCCGTTCGCCATTCGCGCAGCGGAAGCGTTGCTAAGACGTCAGGACTAATATAGACCAACCGGGGCAAATGAAATGCGCCCACCAGGTTCTTGCCCTCTGCCAGATTCACCGCCACCTTGCCGCCGATGGCGGCGTCGACCTGGGCCAACAGCGTGGTGGGCACCGCAATCCAGCGCACGCCCCGCAAGTAAGAAGCCGCAGCATAGCCGCCGAGATCCGTCAGCACGCCGCCACCTACGGCCAATACCCAGGCATCACGCGTTACCTGCGTCTGCGCCATGGCGGTATATAGACCGCTCAACGACTCCAGACACTTGACCGATTCGCTGACCTGCATCGGATGGCGGCCCAGCACCCGCACGCCGCGGCCTGCGAGGGCATGGTCAATATGCTCCGCCACGCCCTCGACCGATCGATCGTAAATCATCCAGACCACGCCGTCGTGTTCCGCCACCCAGGCTCCCAGCGCGTCCCAGCCCGAGTCGGCGACCCAGACTTCGCCCCGGTCACTCCGCGCACTCTCCAATGTATATACTGCGGATACCTTATTCATCGGCACTTTGCCCCCATCCGGCCCTTAGCCAGCGTGCGATCTCTGCCGCCGCGTCAGGCGGCTCCTTGGCGGCATCGACCCGGAATTGGCTGAGCCGTTGATACAGCGGTTTCCTCTGCTCGAACAGACGGCGAAACTCGCCGATCCTCCGGCCCGCCGCCAGCGGCCGGTCGCTGCCCTCGATCCTGGCCCACATCGTTTCCACCGACGCGTCCAGCCACACCACGGGAAAGGGCCGCATGATTCCGTGATTGGCCTCGGTGGTGACGGCCCCTCCCCCGAGCGCCACCACCGAGGCCTGCTCCTTTTCCAACTCCTCGGCCAGCGCCGCGTGCTCCCACTGCCGAAAAGCGGCTTCCCCAAACTGGTGAAAGAGGTCGGCCACCGATTGCCCGCGCTGGCGAACGATGACGGCGTCGAGATCACAAAACTGCCAGCCCAAAATCGCCGCCAGAGCGGCGCCGACACTCGTCTTACCCGCTCCCATCATTCCCGTCAACAACACGTGCCGCTTAGAATTCATGGACATAGGTCTGCCAGCGCCGCACACGCTCACGGATTTCGTCCAGGCTGTCACCGCCAAATTTATCCAGCATATGGTCCGCCAGCACGTGCATCACCATCGCCTCAGCCACCACCGCGGCCGCCGGAACGGCCGTCACGTCCGACCGCTCAACCTGAGCCAAAAAGGGTTCTTTGGAGCGAATATCGAACGAACCCAGGGGCGTCATTAACGTGGACAGCGGCTTCATGGCAGCTCGCACGACGAGCGGCATGCCGGTAGTCATTCCGCCCTCCAGTCCACCGGCCCGGTTCGATGCCCGGGTAAATCCCTGTTCGGGGTCCCACCAAATTGGATCGTGAACCAGCGAGCCCGGAGTCTCGGTCTGTGCAAACCCTGAGCCTACTTCGACGGCCTTAAAAGCTTGAATGGAGAGCAAGGCGGCGCCCAGCCCGGCTTCCAGGCGACGGGCCCAGTGCACATAGCTGCCCAGCCCGACCGGCAGACCGAAGGCTAGAATTTCGACGACGCCGCCCAAGGTATCCCCGCTGCCTTTGGCTTCATCGATGGCGGCGATCATTTGCGGCTCGATGCCGCGGTCGACGACGCGCACGGGTGAATCTTCCGATCGGCGGACTTCTTCCAACGTGTAGTCGCGGCGTTCACATTCGACCGCCCCAATCCGTATCACGTGCGCCCCAATTTCAACTCCCAGCGCGCGCAAAAACGCCCGCGCTACCGCGCCCAAGGCCACCCGCATGGTCGTTTCGCGCGCCGATGCCCGCTCGAGGACATTGCGCAAGTCGCGATGGCCGTATTTTATGCCCCCCACCAAATCCGCGTGCCCCGGCCGCGGGCGCGTCACTTCGCGATCGGATGGCGCCGGATCGGGCGCCATCGTGTCTTTCCAGTTTTCATAGTCACGATTCTTGACCAGCAGGGCAATGGGAGAGCCTAGACTCAACCCGTGCCGGACTCCGCCCCAGATTTCCGCCTGGTCGCGCTCGATGGCCATTCTGCCGCCGCGTCCATACCCCTTTTGCCGGCGTGCCAAATCGGCGTTGATGGCCTCTCGGCTGATCGGGATTCCCGCCGGAACCCCCTCGACGATGCCGATGAGACCCGGTCCGTGCGATTCCCCCGCCGTATACCATCGCCAACTGCCCATTCGCATCCCTCCCCATTTTGATGACGACTTCGCTCTAGTGCCAAAGGTGTGCTGCAGGTGCCAGCCACGCCAAAAAACCGCCGGCCGCCAAAAACGGTCCTAGCGCAAAGCGCCGCCGCGGGCGCCGAACCAGCATGCTAGCCAGCGCGTACAGCCCCGCTGACCAAGCTCCCAGGCTCAAGGCCCAAAACCCGCTTTGCCATCCCAGTGCCGTTCCCACCGCCCCGGAAAATTTAGCATCGCCCATCCCCAAGCCCCCCCGGGAAAATCGGGAGATCAAGGCAAAACTAATGCCGATCACGGCTCCGGCGACGAGATGGCCGATGACATGGTGCCCCCGGACCCAGGTCCACCCGGCGCCAGCCACCATGCTGGCCAGTACCAAGCGATTGGGAATCACCTGCTCCCTGAGGTCGATCACGGCGACCGACAGCCAGAGCACGGCGATGGCGGATCCGGCGGCCTGCCCGGCAACTTCGCCCCCCCCGCTGAGGCCGTGAACCATGGGTTTCGCGCTGGCCAAAAGGGCTACCGTCCCCCATACCGCTCCCCCCACCAACCCCGACGCGGCAAGACGCGAACCGCGGGTCCATGGCCTGGTTCCGCCCAACCAGGGGGCCCCAACGGCCCACAAGACGGCCAGCCCAGCTGCCCACCATCCAGGATTCATCAGACATCCAGCGCGTTGGTCATCGGCTCTTCCGGCCCCATCCGACCGAACCAGACCTGCCACGCCCAGCGCGCTTGCCCGACCAACAATCCGATCCCGTCCACCACGGGGCAACCCAGTGCCGTCGCTCGGGCGATCAACGGCGTACGCCGGGGATGATAGACCCAGTCCACGACCACCGTCTCCCCGGCCACCAGGTAGGGCAAGATTGGCCAATCTGGCTCGCCATGCTGGCCCAGCGGGGTTGCGTTGACAACCACGGCCCATTCGGCTGGCCGATTTAGCGCGGTCAGAGCTGTCCAAGCACAGCCCGGCCAAGCAATCTCGCGCCGGGATGCCACGGTAACCTCGCAGCCGAGATCCTTGAGCGCGACCACGCTGCCGCGCGCGACCCCACCCGCCCCAACGACCAAGGCGCGTCGGCTAGGGCGTCTGGCGAGCAGGCTCTCCAGGGCGTCAATCAAGGCCCGCACGTCGGTATTGTCGCCGTACCACCCCTCGGCTCGATAGGCAATCGTATTGGCGGCTCGAGCGGCCTCGGCCCATGGACTCACCGCGTCCAAATAGGCAAACACCGTCTCCTTCAGCGGACGGGTGAGGTTGACCCCCTGGCCCCCCAACCTCCTGAACGCTTCGAGCGCCGTCAACAGCCGGCCGGGCCTCACCTCGACGGCAATATAGGCGGCGTCCATCCCCTCCTCGGCAAACGCCGAATTATGAATGCGCGGCGAAAGAGAATGACCTATCGGAGACCCGAAGACAGCATAAAGTCCCATCGCAAGCGGGCAATCCTTTCCGTTCGGTGATGAATACCCCGAGCCTTAACGGCGGCGGGGTGCGGACGGCTTACCCCGGACGCCAATCCGCTCGGGCCTGGTTACCACCATATGTTCGATACGGCGCACCAGGCGGGTCGTAAAAAACTCTCGGTCCTCCAGGGGATGCACCAAAATCGTGTAGAGGCCGAGGCGATTCCCTCCCAAAATATCCGTGAACACCTGATCGCCGATTACGGCCGTGTTGGACGGTTGGGTTCGCATCAGCGCCATCGCCTGCCAAAACCCGCGCCGTCGCGGCTTGGCGGCCTTGGAAATACCCGGCACGCCAACGTGACGGGAGAACTCCTCCACCCGCGCGCTCAAGTTATTGGACACGATGCACAGCCGAAACCCCTGGCTTTTCGCAGTGGCCAGCCAGTGCAGCAATTGCTCCGACGCGTCGGGCCGATTATAGCCGACCAGCGTGTTGTCCAAATCGACGATGATGCCTTGAATCCCGCGTTGGGTCAAGCGCTTGAAGTCGAGTTCGTACACCGAACGCAAAAACAGGGCGGGTCGCAAAACGTTTAACACGAGCCACCTCCGATCGCCTTCCCTTTTCCAGTATAACAAGCCCACCGCACTTCGTCTGTATCCTGGCATCTCCACCGCGGGCTATCTTTAGGATGCGGGTCCCCCTAACCGGTGCGATCCCTTTCGCGCTAGGAGCATTGCGGGCTTGGCGGGCCCTCGAAATGCATCCGACGCAGGGTACCATGGCCAGCGGTTTACCAAATTGGGCCCAGGCCGAGGGTAGCCGGATGACGGGTGAAATTGAAATTCGTGGTACCCTGGGCAACCCACTCCTTCGATTGCGCGGCACAGCGCTAATCGGAAAGCCTTGATTCCTTTTTCCTTTTTCCTTTTTCCTTTTTCCTTGGTCCCGAGCTCCCGATGACTCGCTCCGGTTGCCCATCATCCCCCAGCCATGATCCGAAAAGACGAGCCCATTGACATTTGCGCAGGCTGGGCTAAACTAAGCATAACGATTCCTTACTAAAACAGTCGGATTTAAATCCGGCACGTCAGGAGGTTCCATAATGGCAACACCGGTCTTGGTGGTTGACGATCTGCATGTTGCGGTTGACGGCAAGGAAATTCTCAAGGGTGTCAACCTGACGGTCCACGGGAACGAGGTTCATGCCGTCATGGGCCCTAACGGCACCGGCAAGACCTCGCTGGCCCAAACGCTGATGGGTCATCCGCGATACGTCGTTACCCAGGGCCAAATCACGCTAGACGGGCAGGATCTATTGGCGATGCGTGTCGATCAGCGGGCACGGGCCGGCCTTTTTTTGGCCATGCAGTATCCGAGCGAGATTTCTGGCGTCACCACGGCCAATTTTCTGCGTACGGCGATCAATGCGCGGCGGCAGGGCAATGCGGTTGGTTTGAAGGTGTTTAGGGACGAATTAGAAGAAGCGATGGATCTCCTCCAGATGGATCACCAATTCGCTAACCGCTATGTTAACGAAGGTTTTTCTGGCGGAGAAAAAAAGCGCAACGAGCTTTTACAACTCTTGCTGCTGAAACCTCGGATTGCCATCCTGGATGAAATTGACTCGGGACTCGATATCGACGCGGTCAAAGTGGTGGCTCAGGGGCTCAAGTCGATGGTCGGCCCAGAGTTCGGCGCCTTGGTGATCACCCATTACCAACGCATTTTGAATTACGTGCGGCCTCAATTCGTCCACATCATGGTTGACGGTCGCATTGTGAAATCGGGAGACTACCATCTGGCCGAAGAATTGGATGCCAAGGGCTACGACTGGGTACGCGCCGCCGAAACCATTTCGGGAGGTGCGTGATGGCACTGTCTTCCCAAACGCTTACGGTTACCCCGGAGAACGTGGCAAACCATCTTCGGGACCAGTTTGCCTCGGATCCCGAATGGCTGCTGGCACGCCGCAGGGAGGCCATGGCGGCATATTTTGCCCTGCCCGTCCCCACCCGGGAGCGCACCGCCTTCAATGCCGATCGTTCCGGGGCTATCACGGGCTTTGAAAGCGCTCCGGTGCCCGCTGACCTTCCCCTGCCCGTCCCGGAAACCCGGGGCGGGGTATTGAGCATGGCCCACGACCGGGTCCTCGTCACGCGCCAGCCAGCTGCGCTGGCGCGGGAAGGCGTCATCCTCACCGATCTTCGGTCTGCGTGCCGCATGCAGCCAGAACTCGTCGCGCCGCACCTGGGCTCGGTGATCGATGCCGCCCACGACAAATCTCAGGCGCTGAATGCTGGTTGGTGGCACAACGGGGGGTTTCTCTATGTTCCTGCGGGAGTGCGCGTGGCCGATCCCGTCATCTGGTTGCATTACCACTTGCCGGACCAGCCGGGATTTTTCCCGCGCTCCCTGATTGTCCTGGAAGAAGACAGCGAGGTCGTCCTCATTGATTATTACAGCGAAGGGGAGAACGGATCCGCTCCGGTTTCCCGCACGCTGGCCGCGATGACGGTGGAAGTGAAGCTCGGCTCGGGCGCCCGTCTGCACTATGGCTCGATCGAGCAGCTGTCGGAGACCACCGATGCCTTTGTGCACCGCTCCGCGCTCGCCGGTGCCCATTCGGCCATCTTTTGGAACGTGGGAGTGTTTGGCGCTGGCGTAGAAATTTCCCGACAATCCACGCGACTCGTTGAACCAGGCGCTGAGAACCATAGTGTCAGCGTGTTCTTCGGATCAGGACGCCAACACCACGACATCGACGTGGTGAGTATCCATGATGCCCCCCACACCGTCAGTACGATGGTCGGCAAAGGGGTGATGAAGGGGCGTGCTCAGAGCGTGTTCACGGGTATCACCGAGATCCGGCGCGGGGCACGGGGCAGTAATGCCCGCCAGCGTGAACAAACCTTGATGTTGTCTGACGACGCTCGGGCCGATGCGATCCCTTCGCTGCTGATTGACGAAAACGACGTTTTTGCCGCACATTCGGCCAGCGCTGGACCGATCGACCAGGCTGCCCTGTTCTACCTCATGGCACGCGGACTGAGTGAAGAGGCGGCCGTTCGGATGATCGTGCAGGGGTTTTTGGCTCCCGTAATCGATAATATTTCCATCGATGACTTGCGCCAGCAAGTATGGGTTGCGGTAGAACGGAAGGTGAGCGAATGACCACGACGGTAACTCAGTATCAGGCGGATTTTCCCATTTTGGGCCGCCAAATTCATGGCCACCGACTGGTGTATTTGGACTCGGCGGCCACCTCGCAGAAACCCAGAGCCGTGCTGGATGCCGAATTCGAGTACTATCGGCATTCGAACGCCAATATTCTGCGCAGCGTTCACACCTTGGCCGAAGAGTCGACTGAAGCCTATGAAGCCACGCGTCGGGAGGTTGCCCGCTTTATTGGCGCTCCGCGGCCCGAAGAGGTCATCTTCACCCGCGGCACGACCGAGAGCCTTAACCTGGTCGCCCGAGGATGGGGCGATGCCCATCTAGAGGCCGGAGACGTGGTCGTGGTAACGCTTTTGGAACACCATTCCAACCTCATTCCATGGCAGCAGCTCGTCCGCCGCAAGGGCGCCGAACTGCGCTATATCGAACTCAATGCCGACGGCACCTTGTCGATGGAATCGGCCGAGCGGGCAATCGATGAGCGCACCAAGGTGGTGGCCGTGACCCAGACCTCGAATGTGTTGGGGACGATCCCCCCGATTGCGACCTTGGCCGAGCTCGCCCACCGGGTGGGCGCGATTTTGGTCGTCGACGGCGCCCAGTCGGTGCCCCATCAGCTGATAGACGTCGTCAGGTTGGGAGCCGACTTCTTGGCCTTTTCTGGCCACAAAATGTACGGACCGACCGGCGTCGGGGTGTTATGGGGGCGGATGAACCATCTGGAAAGCATGGACCCCGTGCTCTACGGGGGTGAAATGATAGGCCTGGTGGAACGCGACCACGCAACCTGGGCGGACATTCCTCAGCGTTTCGAGGGCGGAACACCCAACATCGCGGGGGTGGTGGGTCTTCGCTCCGCGATCCACTATTTGGAGCAGGTGGGGCTGACCACTGTGGAAACCCATGAACGGGCGTTGGCCGAGATGGCGTACCACCGGCTCCAGAATATGCCCGGCGTGACCGTCTACGGCCCTTCCCGCGACCGAGGCGCGCTGGTCGCCTTTAACGTAGACGGTATCCATCCGCACGACTTGGCGCAGGCGCTCGACGCGGAAGGCGTTGCGATCCGGGCAGGACATCACTGTGCCCAGCCGCTGATGCAGTGGCTGGGGGTGACGGCCACCGCGCGGGCCAGTTTCGGGCTTTACAATGACGAAAACGACGTCGAGGCCCTGGAAACCGCCATCCATCGTGCGCAGAGGTATTTTCAGCGATGAATCTCGACGACATGTACCGCGAAACGATTTTGGACCATAACCAGATGCCCCGCAACAAGGGAACGTTGGCTCGCCCCACGCATACCGTTGGGCTGTTGAATCCAACCTGCGGCGACAGCATTCGGATCGATGTATTGATTGAGGACGGGAAAGTCGCCGATATTCGGTTCGACGGGCAGGGGTGCGCGATTAGCATGGCGTCGGCCTCGATGCTGACTCAAGCCGTCAAAGGTCGCACAGTGGACGAGGCGCTAAACCTCGCCCGGGATTTCAAGCAATTTTTGCTGGGCCAAGATCCGAACCGCGACCTGGGGGAATTAGCCGCCCTCGAAGGGGTTTCTCACTTTCCAAGCCGCGTGAAGTGCGCAACGCTCGCGCACAACGCGTTGCAAAAGGCGCTCAGCGAAGGCGGAGGAGAGCCGCCAAGGTAGCTCTCTTCTACGACAGCGGGCGGGGTAAACCGGCCCATCCGATGTGAAGGAGGTATTGTGCTGATGGCAGTCAACAATCCGATGGTGACGGACGACTATGCGTATGGATTTAACGACGGTGATGTGGGCGTCCTGAAATTCGGCCAAGGGCTCACACGGCAGACGGTTGAGGATATTTCACGGATTAAGCAGGAGCCGAAGTGGATGCTCGACTTTCGGCTGCACGCCCTCGACGTATTTGCGAAGAAACCGATGCCGCGCTGGGGAGCGGATCTAAGCGGACTCGATTTCAACAAAATCGTGTACTACGTCAAGCCTTCGGAAAATCAGGGCCGTACCTGGGACGAGGTGCCGCAAACCATCAAGGACACCTTTGAACGACTGGGCATTCCTGAGGCTGAACGGAAGTTCCTAGCCGGAGTTTCGGCCCAATACGAGTCAGAGGTCGTCTACCACAGCCTCCACCAAGATTTGACGGAAAAGGGCATTATCTTTCTGGACACCGATTCTGCGGTGCGCGAATACCCGGAACTGGTGCGAGAGTATTTCGGCACCATCATCCCCCCTGAAGACAACAAATTTGCCGCCCTGAATTCGGCGGTATGGTCGGGCGGGTCTTTTGTGTACATTCCCCCGGGAGTCACCAGTCCGATTCCGCTGCAAGCCTATTTCCGGATTAACTCCGAGAATATGGGCCAATTCGAACGCACGTTGATCATCGCTGACGAGAATTCCTTCGGCCATTACGTCGAGGGTTGCACCGCGCCCACCTACAACAGTGAATCCCTGCACTCGGCCGTGGTAGAAATCATCGTCAAGGCGGGAGCTCGCATGCGTTATACGACGGTGCAGAATTGGGCCTCCAATGTATACAATTTGGTGACCAAACGCGCCGTTGCGTACCGGGACGCGACGATGGAGTGGGTCGACGGCAATATCGGGTCCAAGAAGACGATGAAATATCCGTCCGTTTACCTGTTGGAAGAGGGAGCGCGGGGGATGGTGCTGTCCATAGCGGTAGCTGGACGCGGCCAGCACCAGGACACCGGAGCCAAAATGATTCACGCAGCGCCCCACACGACCTCAACCATCGTATCCAAGTCCATCAGCCAGCACGGCGGCAAGACGACCTATCGCGGGCTGATCCACCTGGCGCCCAATGCCGAAGGATCCAAGTCCAACGTCAAGTGCGATACCTTGATCTTGGACGACGAGTCCGCTTCGGACACCGTTCCCCACAACGAAGTCGAGACGGCACAGGCCATCATGGAACATGAGGCAACCGTGACCAAAGTCAGCGAAGAGCAACTCTTCTATCTCACGTCTCGCGGGCTGAACGAAGAGGAGGCAACGCGCTTGATCGTTATGGGATTCATCGAACCCTTTACGCGCGAGTTGCCGATGGAATTTGCCGTCGAGATGAATCGCTTGATTAAGTTCGAGATGGAAGGGGCGATTGGCTAAATCGTGGCCAAATGGGTGTTGGCGACCACTTTGGATCGCCTAGTTGAGGGGATGCCCCGCTTGGTGCGGGTTGGCGGCGATGACATTGCGGTGTTTCGCGTGGGTGATGAAGTGCACGCCATCGACGACCTCTGCTCGCACGCTGAGGCATCGCTTAGCGAAGGAGAACAACGAGGCTATACGATTACCTGCCCACAGCACGGGGGTAAATTTGATATTCGCACCGGCCGGGCGACCCGTTTCCCCGCCGTCTCTCCAGTGCGATCCTACCCGGTTCGGGTAGAGGGCAACGACGTGTTGATTGACACCGGAGCCTCGTAACCACGAAAGACGCGCGCCCGTACCCACGGGCGCTTCGTTTGCTCTCGTGCCAACGGGAATCAGCCCTCCGGTACGATCATCGAACCTTGGGCGGCTGTGCCACCGTCCGGTGGATCGGGGAGTCGTGGATAAGCATCCGAGTCCTGACTCATGACACACCCGCGCATTGCATCATTTAGAAATTGAGCGTTTGCGGTTAGACTCTCGCCAAACACTCGCCAGCATGGCCGTTTAATCGAACCCATACGTCTTGAATCGGGCGTACAGGACGAAAAGCAAACACCTCAGCGGAAGGTGTTGTCCATGAAAGTCGTTTTGAGCCGTCTCCGTGGCGGAAATGTTGTAGCATCCATGAAACGCGGATGCGAGAGTTCGGCAGAAGGATGGACAACAAAGAGTCCCGGGATTTTACCCGTGGGAGATTCAGCCCGGGGTGCATGTAAAGACCAACGCCACAAAGACCTCGAATCGTTAACGATTCGCATTACCGCGGAGGACATGGATCAGTTGAAACATCTCGCCGAGGAGTATGGAGTCGGACATACCACGATCGCACAGATCCATCGAGAACTCAACGATCTGCGTCCTCTCGCCAATCATTGACCTGCAGAGGATAGGCCCTCGTGGACTGGTGAAGTCTGGCCCACGGCCCAACCGACGACCATTCACCGCGAAAATTTGGCGCCGAATGTGGGTTTTAACGGATATTGGTTTCGTCAATGAATTCCAACTGCTTGGATAGCGTCTTCCTAACGGGGCAGTTCGTCACCTTCTTTAATACCGCCCGTTTGCTCTCCTCATCAAGCTGACCTTCGATATCAATTTGATATTTGAAAATACTCTTCGCCGGGTCACTTCTATCCAATTCAACGTGAACCGTGACCGTCTCATACGCTAGATTCATAGAGTTGAGCACCATTCTCGTTGTGATATTCAAACACGAAGCGAAGCCAGCTTCAATAAGGTCATGTGGTCTGAAATACTTCCCACTCCCTCCGTTACTTTCGGTAGTGTCCGAATAAATTTGGTCCATGCGATTAGACACTCTTGTAACATATGCGTCTGTGTTGCCTGTTGAAACAATCAATTGGTTTCCCCTCCGCTTTAGGTCGATTTACGTTATTGTTACGCCGTGGGTAATACGTTGGCAAATACCAAATTACTATCCTGGATATAGAGTCAATCTATTTGCCATGCGGACGGTCATACCATTCCTGCACTTTCCTGCCCGATAGTCCCCGAGCTCATCCCGCCACGTTTCTATGAGCGCGCCGAGTCCATCGCTCGACGGAGGATTCCGCGGGACCCGGACTGGCCAACAATAGCCTTGGCAATCGTTTTGAATGCGGGGATTCTGGCGGGTGATCAGGATTTAAAGGTTGCAGTTGCAGTTGCCCGCCATGGACCGTTGAAACCCTACTTCAGGCAATTAAGAGTGACTCTCGAGGGTACCCTAGAAGTGTACCGGCGTATCCCGGAAACATTGGGGCGGCCCAGGTAAGTGGTATCAGGGGCTTTCGGCGGCTGGCTTTTGTCCACCGCTGCCGCACCTCTGGCGCTCTCCCCAAGCAGCCGTCTGCACCGTCTCCCTCAACCGCGAGGCCGACATCTGCGTGTATGACCACGTCGATGCCGAGGTCCGCGGGGTACATCGGCTCGGCGCTCTTTGCGGGGGCGGGTCAGACGATAGCCACTCTCATGGATTTGACCCGGGAATGCACACGGCCTCCGCCTAGAACTGGTCGTCAAACGGCGGACGGTCAGAAGCAACGATTGCAGTAGTGGTCAACCCATCCAAGCGGCCCGAATCCGTCTTAGACCCAGCCCTCGTGGCCCGCCGCCGCATTGACCGCTGGTTCCCGGACACTCACACCAGCAGAATCATCCCTGATTTGCATGCGATCCTCGGCCCTTCCTCCTGGTGACGCCCTTTTGTTCTGCCGAGGGTCCAGACAGTGAGTCGCGGCGGCTTTCGCGCCTTCTGTCAAACGTCATTTAATTTTACCGGGGTTGCGTCAAAGAATTGCCCCACCTGAGAATCTTCAGCTAGGTCCATCATAGAAGGTTGGTTCCGATTGTCAAGAGAATTTTTTAGGCCTTT
>JAJZZH010000172.1 GCA_021797675.1 Bacillota bacterium
CCGATCTACGGGTCCTCCCGCCAGTTCACATCACGGACCCCGTGTACGTTGTTCTCAATCGTCCAATGTAAGCGTACGGCTTTCAGGAGCGCTTCGGGTGATCGTTTGCCCGGACCGCGGCTGCACAGCCCCACCACGTTTCTTGCCGGCTTTCGCCCGTTTTCAGGATGATCGTCGGGCACCATGACCCATCCACGCGGTTGCACGATGGCAAAAGATCCGTGTGGGCGGCCGGGGGACGTCACTCCTGAGTTTGTAAGCGATGACCTCCCGCGTCCCGACCACCCACTGGTTGCCCCGGTCGAACGAATGTGCTACCCGGTTTAGCTCAATGGTATGCTGAGCAAATTTATCCGTGCACCGCCGAGAATCCCGGCACTCCGTCGAAGAGATAGAGGTTCTCGGTTTTGATGGGGTCAAATCCTTGTTCCAGTACCCGTTGGAGCAGTTCCACCACCTGGCTGGGCTGAACGATTTCGCCCTCGCGCCCCAGAAATCGACACCGCCAGTGATCGGTACAGAACGTCTCGGGCAATCCGTCTGGCCACACCTTGATACCCCGATTCGTGATGACTCGTAACTGCAATGGACCCATGACGACCGAACTCAGCAGGCCACCGAGGTCATTCGGCGACCCCTGATCCCAATCCAGGAACACGTCGACGCCAACCAGGCGCTTGTCTGCCTTTTGATGACGACCGTTCTTATGCCACAATGACAGGGGTTGTGTCGTTCCGTAGGACACCGGTTTAAGCACCTGGGGGACTTCGCCCAGACGATGGATGACTGCGGCAGCGAACTCTGAGGTGCCGACCTGCTGCCGACTACTCCCTGCGTTGAAGATGTCGTACGTATGCACGCCGTCTTCAATCGTCTTCAACCATGCATTGTGCACGCGGGTTGCAACCTCGAATTGCCCAAGGTGGACGAGCATCATCACCGCCGCGAGCAACAGCCCCGACGGATTCGCCCGATTTTGACCTGCAATACGCGGCGCCGAGCCGTGAATAGCCTCGAACATGGCACACTGCTCGCCGATGTTGGCCGACCCGGCCAGACCCACCGACCCGGCAATCTGCGCCGCCACGTCGGACAGCACATCACCGTACAGGTTCGGCAGAACGATGACATCGAACCGTTCCGGGGTATCCGCGAGCTTCGCCGCGCCGATGTCGACAATCCATGTTTCGTTTTCGAGGTCCGGATACTCAGCGGCTATCTCATCGAATACCTTGTGGAACAGCCCGTCCGTAAGTTTCATGATGTTGTCCTTGACGAAACAGGTTACCTTTTTCCGATGGTTCGTGCGCGCATATTCAAACGCGAAGCGAATGACCTTTTCCGATCCCGGACGGGTGATGAGCTTCAGGCACTGATACACCTGATCCGTTTGCCGGTGCTCAATGCCCGCGTACAAGTCCTCCTCGTTTTCACGGATGATGACTACGTCCATGGCCGGGTGCTGGGTATGGACAAACGGATGATAGGACACGCTCGGACGAACGTTTGCATACAGCCCCAGCGCTTTGCGCGTCGTGACGTTCAGGCTCTTGTAGCCCCCGCCCTGCGGGGTTGTGATCGGTGCCTTGAGAAATACCTGGGTTCGCCGCAACGCATCCCACGCACTCGACTCCATGCCGGTGTCTACGCCGCGCTGATACACTTTTTCGCCGACTTCAATCGTCTCTATCGCGAGGCTGGCGCCCGCCGCTTGAATGATGTTCAGCGTCGCCTCCATAATCTCGGGTCCGATGCCATCACCGTAGGCCACGGTGATAGGGGTTCGTGGTGCCGTGATTGTGCTCACCTTCTCCATTCTGTTTTATTCGCCCTGTTCCAAATATCCGGTACCACCACAGGTCGGACAGACCACGTAGCCGGTTCCGTCGCACCGGGAGCAAGACGCGGCCGGCCCGTCACTGTCCGCCCGGGCAGTAGCATTGCGGCATTGTGAACAGTTCCACTCGCCGTTTCCGCCGCAGGTGGAGCAATCCATGGGTCATCCCTCCTGTCACGTTGGAAGTCGACCGAAGTCGACGGGTTTGTGGGGTTCACTTGGTGGTCTGCCCTTTGCGTCGGCCCCTATTGTGCGTTGGGCAGTTTGACGCAACCAGGTGTTGACCCGATGTGAAGATCCGATGCGCGCCGTGCCCGACCCTACGGGTTGCACCAGGGGCAGTTGTCAGGCGAAGCGACACGCAGGCCGTCGCTCCGGGGATGGCTTGCACGGTATGCACAACGGGGACAGCCATGAACCTCCGCGCGCACCAAATCGGTTTCCCCGCCGCACCATTCGCACGGCAACCCCCGGACCAGTTCAACCAACCCCCACCCCGGCGTCCGGCATTTTGGACAAAGCGTAGCCAGCCGGCGACCAAGGGCCGTCGCGAGCTCATGAAGCACCCGCCGCCGGGTCGGGTTCATGTGGGCGCGCATGTCCGTCTCCACATGCGCTAGACCATCCGCCGAGGCAGCGGCGCAGTCTTCCACGGCATGCTTGAGCCTGTCGAACTGCGTAATTCCCTTGAACAAGTGTCCCGGCTGCAGCCCGGAATTCGGCCTGACGACCAATCCGTGCGAGGGAAACCGGGCCTGCGTGAGGAAGTCTTTCAGGTCTTCCACCTTTCTGGCCGCATGGTACGCGAAGTTGGTCTCCGTACTGACCATCTGTTCCACAATCTCAAACCCCAGCTCGTCGTCAACGAAGGCGAGAAGTTCCTGATCCGCCGGAACCACGACCAACTGCGGGTGAGGTCCGAAGCTGCCCTCGCTCGCCAGGCCTAAAGGCAGTCCGGTGGCCGTCATGCCTAACCGCGCCTTGCGCAGCGCCACGGCTCGTGGAGGACCCTGGCGGTCGACCTCGCCGCTGAACGTTCCCAGCAGATCGGTATCTAGGTCGACCGGCACACACAACTCCAGCCCCACGGTCACGCGCAACGGGGGCCCCAGCACTCGCTGTTTCTGATGTTTGGTGGCCAGGGCAAGCTGCCGGCCTTGATAGGGATGGGGAGGGTTTTCGCTTTCTCTGCCGATCATTTCCCCACCGCTCCTTGTTTTTCGTTGTCTCCCGGGGAAGTTCCCGCCCGCGAAGCGTCTCGTAGACAATCCGCTACCAGCAAGTCTTGCGATGCGATGACTACGACATTATTATCACGACTTATTTATCATATGTCAAGGGTGGATTGCCTCCCATGCAGGGGCGCCAGGGCGCTATAAGTATGTCTTGATTATGAACAAAATGCTCTGTCTATCGCCAGCATGCGACGGATGTATGGTACGATGGGCCGAAAATCCCCCGGAATTGCTAAGCCGGGCGGGGAGCCGACTCTGGTGGCAGTCGAAGCGGGACGCAAAAGGCGGGGCTTTCAGTGTGGTAGAGACCGTCGACGTCGGTCCGCTGATGGCTGATGCCCGGGAGTAGGGCCCGCTAGGGTTCGTTGCGGGGAGACCCGGTCAGGGACGAAAGCTGCCGGACCACGGTGTGAATCTTGCCGTCGTCGGTCAATTCGAGGTAGGGAGCGCCCGTAGGGGCCTCGTCGCCATCGAGGATCCACGCGTCTTCTGCTCCCGGGCGGCATTGGACGGTGATGCGATACGTGGCGGAGCCGTAACGATAGGTCAGGGCGAAGGTGTTCCAGGTCGAAGGTACGGCGGGCCGGAGGAAGAGCCGGCGGCCGTTGCGCGTGAGGCCGAGCACATATTCGACGCCGGCCTGATACAACCAGCCGGCGGATCCGGTGTACCACGACCAACCGCCCTGGCCTTCGTGGCCCGGAGCGGCATAGACGTCGGCAGAGGTGACATAGGGCTCGTTGCCATAGCGGAAGACGTCGTCAACGGTTCGGGCATGGTTAATCGGATTGAGCAGCGCAAGGAGCCGAAATGCGGTGTGTCCCCGCCCGAGCAGCGCCCAGGCGATGACGCTCCAGACCGCGCCATGGGTATATTGGCCGCCGTTTTCCCGGATACCCGGCGGATAGCCCTGAATATACCCCGGGCTTGGCGTGGTTTCATCAAAGGGCTCCGCTAGAAGTTGCGCCAATCCGGTGCGCCAGTCCACCAACTCCCGGTCAAAGGCCCGCATCGCGCGGAGTTGGCGCTCCCGCGGAGCCCCGCCCGAAATCACCGACCAGGATTGGGCAACGGCGTCAATCCGGCATTCCGGCTGGGCCCTGGAACCCAGCCATTGGCCGCCATCGGTAAACGCTCGCCGGAACCAGCCGCCGTCCCAGGCGTACGTGTTGAGATTGGTTTCCAGTTCGCGGGCCATTTTCGCGAAACGCGTGGTTAAAGGCTCCGGCACGGCGCCTGGCAAACGGACGAAGCGTTTGAGCACGTCGAGCAGAAACCAGCCCAGCCAGACACTTTCGCCCCGCCCTGCGGGACCCACGCGATTCAAGCCGTCGTTCCAGTCTCCGCTGCCAATCAGCGGCAGGCCGTGTTCGCCGAACTGGCCCACGTGCTGGATAGCGCGCAGGCAATGGTCCAGGATGCTCGCCCGCTCCTCGGCAATGCGGATGTCCTCGTAGCGTTCGGTTTCTTCGTCGGCCAAGGGTGAGCTTTCCAGATAGGGGACCTCGACCATCAGCAGATCGTCATCGCCGGTCTGCTCCAGATAGCGGGAAACCGCGTAAGCGAGCCATAACGGGTCGTCAGCGATCCGCGTGCGCAGGCCCTTCTTTAAGTCGTCGTGCCACCAGTGCTGCACGTCTCCCTGACGATATTGGTGGGAAGCATTCAACAGAATCTGCTGGCGGGTCATCGACGGCGCGGCGTGCAGGAGCGCGAGCGAATCCTGCAGTTGGTCCCGAAACCCAAATGCGCCCCCGGCCTGATAAAAGGCCGTGCGGGCCCAAATCCGACAGCTCAGGGCCTGGTATAGGAGCCATCCATTAAGCATCACGTCGGTGGCCCGGTCGGGGGTAGCCACGTGAATCTGCGACAAAAGGGGATGCCAAAAATTGGCGACTTGCGCCAAGGCGGCGTCGTGGGCGTCAACGCTGCCGTAGCGGTGAACCAGTTCCGTGACCTTGGCCGTGGAATCCGTTGCGCCGAGGAGGACGACCAAGGATGTGGTGGACTGGGCGGGCAGATGAATCACCGCCTGCACGGCGCCGCAGGCATTGGCGAAGGCTCCTGCGCTCCCGGACAGTCGCTCTTGATCCAAGGCGGCAGGATGCGCCAGCGTTCCCTCGCGGCCAAGAAATTCCATCCGGTCTCCCGTCCAGGAATAGTCCGTTGGGGTGCCCGGTGCATCCGGAGGCGAAATATGCAAGAAAGCGACGGCACCGGGGAATAGTGTGGGGCGATGATTCTGGGCGACCAGCGTGCGGCTGGCCGCGTCCCAGGTAGTGACGAGGAAAGGGGTCCCAGGGGTTGCGGATTCACCGAGGACCCATTCGCAATAATAGGTAACGGCGATGGAGTGCGGCTGCAGGGTGGCATTGGTGAGCCGAAGCCGCATAAGCTTCACCGGATCGGAGGGCGGTACGGTAATCTCTAGGGTATGCGTGATCCTTGGTAGCGCACCGGTTTCCGGTGCCGATGATTCGAAACGGCTGAACCCCCAGCCGTGCGTGACCTGAACCCTGCCTAGGTACCCGGCCGGCATCGGCGTTGGCGTCCATACCGTGCCGGTGTCGCGGTTGGTTAGGTATAGACACTCCCCGGGCGGATCCACCACGGGATCATTGGACCAGGGCGAGAGTTTGTATTGGTGTGAATTCCGCCACCACGTATATCCCGTGCCGAGTTCCGTCACCAGGCAGCCGAAGTCGGGGTTGGCGATGACATTGCTCCACGGCCTGGGCGGACCGGCGCCGGGTTCCACGGCAAGCTGGTAGGCCCGGCCATGATCCATGAAACTGCCGAATCCGTTGAAGAATTCGCCTTGGGCAGCGGCCTCAGGGGGATGCGAGGGCGGCGGCGGAGGATTCAAGGGGGAGCTGGGAATCGGCGGCCGTGCCTGACGCGGATGGCGGAGGACCGCCGCCAAACTGGGGCCGTTGGCCCGAAGCCACAGCCTCGCGCTTGCCCGCAGCAAAATACGCTCCGCGACCGATATCAGGTGCGCATTGACGACCGTGATGCGGCTCGGACTGGGGATTCCTGCGGCGGCCAGCGCATTGGTCAGCCGTTCCGCCAGGTTGCCCGCCGAATGCTCCGCCGTTTCGTCGAGGATCACGAGTTGGATGGCCAAGCCGAGCGATATCAGATACTGGTGCTGGCGAACCACGCGAATCAACGCCAAGATATCCGCCGGATGCTTGAGATCGATGACGGTCAACGGGGCGGTGGTGCTAATGCCGCGTGCCCAGAGAGCGTCGGGTCCCAGGCAGTTGTGCAGGATCGCCTCCTGCCGCGGGCGCGTCAGCGGGCCCTCGTAGAGAGCGCGGGCAGCCCATTGGTGAGCCAAAACGGCGTCCTTGACGCTGAGGTGTAAGTGGCGCAGATCCACTTGCGCACGCACCCAGGCCAGATGAAAACCGCGGTCCACCTGGGCCGGTTGGCCAAGGCGTTGGAGAACGGCGGAGGCATCCGACTTGGCGAGGGCCACAGCGGTTAACCCATAGAGCGTGACCGTCTCTCCCGGAGCTAGGTGGACGGTGCGGCGCATGGCAAACGCGGGGTCGACGACGGCTCCCGTCGATCCCGCGAGATGGGTGTCGATGGCCCGGGGATGGCCCCATCCGTAGCCGCGGCCGATGAAGCGCCCGCGGTCGGTTTCAAACTCGTAGGTCCGCGAGCGTTCCCCGTCGACGTACAGCGTGTGCGCGGCCCAGGCGTCCGCGTCGCTCGGCGACCGGGGCCGGCGATGCGCGAACAGGTATTGCTGATCGGGGTCGACCGCGGTTTCGACAAACAATTTACTAAACGCTGGGTGCGCGCGGTCGGCCTCCGAGTCTCCTAAGACTAGCTCCATAAAGGACGTGACTTCGAGCGTGCGGTCCTCGGAGGAACGGTTGGTTAGCCTAAATTTCCGGATTTCCGCGTCGATTTCCGGGTGCACGGTCACGTCGAGACGCCAGTCAATGTCCTGAAAGCTGCCGTGAAATCGCGCCTTATCGAGATATAGCACCGTTTCCGACGTCCCTTGCGCAGGCAGGCAGGGGAAACGGGTCGGGCTCCAAGTCGCCGCCGAGGTTAGGTCGTGCACATAGAACGCGATGCCTGCGGTAGAAAGCACCGGATCGGCATGCCCTCGGGTGACGGCAAGGCCACGCCAGCTCAAGGTGCCACTGCCGTCGTCGGCGATCACCTCGGTCATCCTGCCGTTGGACAGCACGCTCACTTCGGGACTCGCTTGGGGCCCGACCATCCGTCGCGCGCCCGCGCTCCCGGCATAGTCGTCCATCTCCGGCAGTTTAGGATGGCGCGGGAGCGGGACGACAATAATGGCGGGGGCGTCGGGGACGCGTTCCTGCAACAGGAGGTCGGCCGCGCGCACGTGGTAATCCGCGTGGAACCGCTCGACAAAGGCATTGTCCAGTAGCACATTGCCAATCGCCAACAGCATCATCCCCTGGTGATGGGCCATATAGCTTTGCACCACTTGATGCGGGGTCCCCGGCGGCAGACGGCGGCGAGTAAAATCTACTGCTTCAAAAAAGCCATAGGTTCCCTTGGCCTGCAGAGGTGCGTAGGCCGCAAGTGCCTTCAGACTCTCGGGCCCGGCAATCGACAAGGCCAGCGCGGCGGCGTAGGGCGCGACCACGGTCTCGCGTTCCGAGGTGCGATCAAGCGCCAGGGCCGGAACCCCAAAGGCGTGATATTGATAATTGAACGCATAGTCGAAGGCATAGTAGCCGCTTTCCGAGGTTCCCAGCGGCACGCGATGCGCTTTGGCATATTCGCGCTGGCGAGCCAGCGCTCCCTGGTAGGTCGAATCCCACACGGTCTTGCGATAGGTGCGCATGATCAGGCTCGGCATCAAATATTCAAACATGGTTCCCGACCACGACAAGAGCGTTTTCCATCCCCCCGCCATCGTCATTGACCGGCCCAGGGTAAACCAATGGGATACGGGGATTTGACCCAGGGCGATAGCGACGAAGCTCGTCTGCCGAGCCTCGGAGGCGAGGAGATCGTACAACGCGGACTCCTTGCGCTGACCTTCGACATCGAAGCCCACGGAAAACAAGCGCTGATCGGGATTGTACAACGGCAGAAAATCAACGTCAGCCAGCAATCGGTCGATTTGGTGGACGATGCGCCGGCCTGCTTCACGGAGATCCGGATCCTTGTGCATCCACTCTTCGAGTCCCCGGCGGATGACCATCAGATAGGCGATGAGATTGCCAGAGTCTACGGTGGACACATAGCGCGGATATAATGGCTCCGCAGAGCGGGTGTCATACCAATTGAAGAGATGGCCATGCCATTTATCCAGGCCGCCCAACGTGGTCAGCGTGGATGCCAGTCGCGCCAGCATGACCTGGCCGTCGATGAAGCCCAGATCGCGGGCAGCCAAGACCGCGGTCAGATATAGGCCGATGTTGGTCGGTGAGGTGCGATGGGCGACTTTCTCGGGGCCAAATTGGACGTTGTCCGGAGGAAGCCAGGATTCCTCCGCGGTGACGTAACGGTCGAAGAACGACCAGATCTGGCGCGCCCAATCGAGCAGCTCAGGCTTCGCCCGCTCTGCCCAGCCTTTCGCCGCAGTCTTCGGCGGGCGGTCTAGTCTGGCAATTAAGGGATGGGCCAGGAGCCAGACGGCGGCCAATACGCTCGCCCCAATGCGATCGCCGCCGGGAACGCTCCATCCAGCCACGAGGAGGAGCAAAATGGCCATATAGCCCGCAGGCTCATTCAACAGTACACGGTGGTGGGCCTTGCGGTTAACTTGCTGGATGGGCGTCCATTCGAGCAACTTCCGCTGGCTTATGAACAAGCGATACAGGGCCCGCACGATGGCCGGTACCGTGGCCACCGCGCTAAATGGCAAGGTGGCGACGCTGACCAAGCTTTGCCCCCAAGCGCTGGCCATCCGTCGGCGGTGTCTCGCATACCGAGGGTTTTGGTCCAAGGATTGCCAAAATGGCAAGAACAGGGTAAGCACGACGATGAACAGCCAAACCGTACGGTGGCCGGGCAGGACCGAGACGCCCAATAGGGCGACCAGGTAGAGGGCAGGGGCGACCAGACTGCGTCGGAGATTATCGAGGATTTGCAGGCGGGTCAGCGTGCCGAGATCCACCGGCTGACGCTGCCCAACGCGGTTTCCGGTCTGATCGGAGAGCCATGGAATCAATTGCCAATCGCCCCGCATCCATCGTTCGGCCCGCAATTGATAGGCGTAAAACGTGGTTGGATGATCTTCGACGAGTTCAATATCGGGAGTCAGCCCAGCGCGCAAGAATCCCCCTTCGAGCAAGTCGTGGCTCAAGACCAGATTTTCGGGAATACGGCGCGCGAGCAGCTTGGCAAAGACCTGCACGTCAAACAGACCCTTGCCGACGAAAATAGCCTGTTCGAAAACGCCTTGATAGGGGTTCGACATCGCAAACGCATAGGGGTCAATGCCAGGTTCCCCCGCCCATAGCGCCGCGAAGCGCGAAAGGTGGGCCGATTCGTAACTGACGGTGATCCGCGGCTGCAGAACCCCGAACCCTTCAATGACCCGCGTCTGCGGTTGATTCAACCGGGGGCGGTTGTAGGGAAAGTGCAGCGTGCCCACCAGACGGCTGACGACGCCGATGGGAAGCTGCGTATCGTGGTCGGCGGTGAATACGTAGTGCACCTCGGGGAGAATGGTCGTGTCGCCGTGCACAACCGAATAACTGGTGTGGGGGTTGCCCGATAAGAGTTCGGCGAATTCGACGAGTTTTCCGCGTTTGCGCTCCCAACCCATGTACACGCCGTCGTGGGAATTGAAGCGACGCTCGCGATGGAACAAAAAGAACCGGTCGCTCCCGTACTGGGTGCGTAGTTCGTCAATGCGTCCAATCGCGTGATGCACGAGCTGGGCGTCATTGGCGGTGGTGGCCATCGGGGCGTCAGGAAAATCCCCGAGCAGGGCAAAATGTAGATGTCGTTGGCGATTGGCCAGAAAATGCACGCGCAGACGATCGACCGCGTCGTCCACCTCTTCCTGGCTTGACCAAATGATGGGCAGAACGACCATCGTGCGGGCATCCGCAGGGATGCCCTCGGAAAAGTCGTAGCGCAGGAGGATCCGCCGGGGGTACAGGTCGGCCAAAAGCGAGTGGGTGGCGGAGACGGCCCACTCGCTGGCCGGGATCAAGAGCATCGCCGCGAGAGCCCACCGGGACCAGGGGCTAACGGAGAGCCCTTCGGTGACCGACGTCTCACCCAGGAGCAAGAACGTGAGGAAAAGGATGGCAAGCGTGCCGACATAGACGGACAAGGGGTGGCGGCGGGCGGCAAGGGCAAGGGAAAATGTCCACGGCCGGCGAAGTCGCGTGGATTTAGCCAGTGCCTGCGTCAAGGCCAGCAAGCCATGAGGGTCGAGCAAGTAGTACGCGGGGTGCGCTGCCTGCCGGTCGCGCGCCCGCTCGCGGTGCGTGGTGGCCAAGTCGACGGCCGAGCGGGCTACCTCCGTTTCGGGGAGTCGCAGCCGGTGGGCAACGTTGGCCACCACGCGTCGCAATTGTTCACGACTGGGGAAATCCAGGCGTTGATATCCGCTGAAGGTGTCCGCCGCCAAGATGCGGTCGACCTCGGAGATCCGCTCGAACGTCTGCTGCCAAGGCTGCCGTTCTATCGCATGGAGGCTCCGGATGAGATCGCCGCAGGTGACTTGAAGGTCAGATTCCAGCTGATGTTCCCACGACACCATGCGTTCCAGATCCATGGCAGCGTTGGCTACGTAACCCCGAATCCATTGTCCTACGGCCTGAAAGTCCGGATCACGCTCCGTCAAGTGTCGGATTAGATGGACCGTCTCCACCGGCGAGAGCGGGCGTTGGCCCACCATCTGATCCAACATCCGGTGGATTTGGGCTGGCTGCGATCGAGATCGGGCGTCGAATCGGCTAAGCAGCGAAGCCACCCATTCACAAACCTCGTGGCGGTGACGGACCTCGCTCAGAGCTTCGGCCAGCCGGTGGAATAAAACCACGCGCATCATGGAGGGCAACGCCCAGCACTCGGCAATGCTGAGTACCGCCACCTCTTGATATGCGTTCAGGAATTGCTCAAACGTGCTGGCGTCGTAACATTCGTCTACGTGCTGCAGATACGTGTTGCAGATTGCATAGACGCGCGGTGTTTCGTGACTTTGCAGTTGGGGCAGCCGGTTGAGGACATCGTGGGGCACGTGGCGCTGGACCTCTTTGGCTTGCACCTCCAGAAATGCGATGTGGTCCAGCAACCAGTCTTCAGCGAGCTGCGAGCAGTCGACGCGGGCTACGGTGAGCTTGGTCACAAAACTGCGCAGGCTGACCTGATCCGACCAGAATTGCCGCCAAAAATTGCGATAACCGGGACGCGTCGGCACCAGCTCGTGCGTCAAGGCCAGTTCGCGGGCTCGGGTTAACAAGTGGTCGTTGAGCTTCATGGACCCTCCTGGGTAGATTAGGCTTGCTCCGGGTAGAGCCCCAGAAGCGGAATCAACCAACATCCTCAACTAACGACAATATCTCCTTAAACGCCTGGATTTATGAACGCTTCGTCCTTCGCCAAAACGGTCGCACGTCGGCCTCGACGGCTTCGCACGGCGATCGCGAGGCCCCGGGCGCAGCCAATGCCCATCCACGCATCACTCCGTGGTCGCCCATGAGTGTGGGCCAAAAAGGTGCAGGACCAAATATTGGAAAAGCGTTGACAAAACGGTCGCGATCAGCTCGATGTTCCCAGGAAAGGTGCGGCGAGGGGTGGACGACCAAGCCGGCAGCCGTGCCATCTATGACACCAAGTGCCCGATGGTGGAGTGGCCAGCTATCGATCCGAATACGGGCCGCAGCAGTGGCGGACCGCGGGAGCTGGCCAGTAAGGTTGCAGTGGTCAAGGGCGTGGCGCGTTCATCGGCCGGTATCGGATGCGCCGACGATGGGGTCGGCCCAACTACCCCAGACGCCAGGGATGGGGCGGGATGCCGGGGTGAGCGAAGTGTTTGCGGATAGCGAGGGGAACTTTTAGGGGGAAGGCCATGGCACCGTCCTGGACCGGTTGATGGACGCAACGCCTCTCGCCAGGCCCGGCTCCCTGCCCGGATCGCGGACATGAATGCCCTGCCCCTCGCGACCGATCGCGTCGAACGTTTCGCTCTGATCGCCATCGAGGATCTGACTATGGTGGAGATGCTGACTTGGCCCGAGCCATCGCCGACCGAGGGTTGGCGCATTTGGGCAGCAATGATCATATAAGACGCAGCGGGGCAAGACGGTCGTGGTCGTGAGCCCTTGGTATCCAGCCTTTGACAAAGTTATCCACCACGGAGACGAATCAATATGGAGCGACGGGGCATCTTGATGAGGGCCCAAGTAACCCAGGTTCCGCATGTCAAGATCTGGTAATCATTCTGTTTTCAGGAGGACAGCGAGAAATAGTCAAGTAAGGGAAGCAAATGAATTGCAAATGAATTGGCCCATCGACGTCGAATTCTCTGGCCATGATCAAATTACCGACAGGTGCGGAGGTCCCTGCGACTAAGATCCGAATTCCTTTCCGCGGAGCGGAACCGCTTTGGCGGTGCGATTACTGGCCGACCGCGTCAACTGGTTGTCCGTCGTGGACACGTTGATCCCGTGGGACCGGGCCCGCGCCGCGTCGAGTGTCCTGGTCCTGATGCTGATCATCAACGTGCTGACTCACCGGAATCCGCTGGATGGCGTGGAAACTTGGGAGGCCACGCTCCCGCTGGGCTTGTTGTGGGGAGAGACGGCGTGCAGGCTTCGCAATTCAACGACGATGCCCTGGGACGTGTGTTAGAAGACCTCGCCGAACACGGGGCGAAAATCCTGGCGACGGTAGGACCTACGCATGCAAGGAGTTCATCCCACCCCGGCTGACGGGGTGCACTCCGATACCACCGCCTACAGCCTGATGGGAGACAATCCGCCGGCTGCCACCGGGCCGACGGCCCCGGTCGAGCTGACCTGGGGCCATTCCAAAGCGCATCGCTCGGACCTGAAGCAAATCATGGCGGGGGTGACGATGGATGCCCAAGGGTGCGTCCTTGCCGGAAAGATGCTCTCCGGCAACACCTCCGACCAGGCCTGGAATGCGGATTGGGTTGACCAAATGGCCCGGGATTTTCCTGACCGGTTCTGGAAGGACAAGTGCTCCATCGCCGATGCGGCGATGGAGTGGATTCGCGCCGCCGGGATGCACTGGCTCGGACGCCTCTCCGCACGGTTCAAGCTCTGTCACGACCTGAAAGAGCGGGCGTGGGCTCGACCCGCGACCGAATGGGAAGGGCTGGGGCCCTTGGCCGCGACACCGTCTCGCTGCGGCAGCATACCGAGACACCGACCGTGCAAGCCCGGGATGTCCCCGTCAAACGCCCCGCGGTCGACCCAAAGTCGGCGTGCCGGTTGAAACTCATACGGTCTATACTGTCTCGGTTCAAGTCACCGATCCCACGACGACCAGGATTCAGGCGGAACGGGAACGGCGGTCTACGTTCATCCTGTTGACGAGCAAGATGACCCTGAACGCGAAAACCGCCCTCCAAGAGTACAAAGGTTAAGCCCAGCACGAGCATGGGTTTCGCTGGATCCAATTCCCGATTCATCTGGGGCGTTTTGGTTGGAAAAGCCGGCGCGCGTCGCCGGCCTGGGGTATCTCCTCTTGCTAGCCTTGCAATTTGCCCTATACGGGCGATCGTGCGGGCGGAGCTCGCGGATCAACCGCCGCTGGAGTTATGCTGCTCTCTGTTCAAATTTTTTACCATACTGAATGATAATGATTCGTATATGATTCGGCGACCCTCTCCTCATTATTGGGCTGTATGTTTGTAAAACATCGGCGATTGATCGGCCTGCCCGGCAGACTGGAGAAGATCTGCCCCCACC
>JAJZZH010000163.1 GCA_021797675.1 Bacillota bacterium
GCGGTGCCGAACTTTGAGCCGCGACCCGCCCAGCAACAGATGGCTCAGGCGATCGTAGAAGCCTGGTCCCAGCATGACATCTTGATGGTGGAAGCCGGCACCGGAACGGGCAAGAGCCTCGCCTATCTCGTCCCGGCCGCAGTCCATAGTGTCCGCGCCGGCGAACGGGTGGTCGTGGCCACCCACACCTTGGCGCTGCAGGAACAATTGTGGAACAAGGACTGGCCTACCGTCGCCGCCAGTGTGCCCGCCTCCGCCGCGGTTTTGAAGGGTCGTGGCCGCTACCTGTGTTTGTTAAAATTGGATGAAGTGGTCGCGACCACCACGCCGCTCGCTGATGACCGTGCCTGGCGCCTTGCGGTTGCCTCGCTCATTGTCTTCAGTTGCCTGAGTGCCCGCGGTGACGCCGAACAATGGAATCCCCAAGGGGGAGCGGCGGTTAAATTATGGGAAACCGTTGTCGCCGATCGCAACGCATGCCGAGGTGCTCGCTGCGGATTCGCGGGCCCGTGTTTTATGCGACAGGCCCGCCGAACGGCAGAGGGGGCGCATGTCCTCATCGTGAATCACGCCTTGCTGGCCGCCCATTTGGCACAAGGCAGCGTGTTGCCGGAGTTTCAGCATGTGGTCATCGACGAGGCCCATCACTTCGGCGAGGCGGTAGAGCGGGCTTTGGGATTTGACCTGTCGCTGGCGGAAGTGGGGCGCACCGCGGGCGATCTGGAGCGCAGTCTATTTGGAGTGCTGGTGGACATGATGCGCCCCAGCCATCCTGATCTGGCCGCGGGGATCGATCAGCTGCGTTCCGGGCTGACGGCCGCCGCCCGGGCGGCCACCACCCTCGGTCACCTGCTCGCCCGGGAGCTGAATTTCGAAGCGTACGCCATGCAGTCGCAGCGAATCACTGCGAGCCGCTGGCAGCAATGGTCTGATCAGCCGATTGGCGTAGCGCTGGCCGATCTCTCGCAGCACTTCCACCGCCTAGCCAGTGCAAGCCGCCAAATTCTCTCGCAGGTCGAAGCGGTCTTCGGTGACGTGTCCAGCGAAGACGTCATCTGGCTTCGCTACCGCAAGTGGCTGGATGATGTCGAAAGCGTCGAAACCGGGCTGGCCGACTTTGGTCGACCGGATCCCGATTGGGTTTCCTGGTTTGAGGGCACGTTACGGAGTGGGGAAGTCACCATCCGGCTTCGGCGCGGGCCGGTCGTCATCGCGGACATCCTGCGCCAAAAGCTCTGGAATACGGTAAAAAGCGGGGTGTTAACGTCCGCTACTTTAAGTGTCGGAGGCCGCTTCGACTTCTTGGCCGGTGCGCTGGGCATTCCGCGGGCACGTTTGCACTCTATGCGGAGCGCCTCTCCCTTTGATCTGACCCAGCAGGCCCGGCTGATGGTGCCTCGCCGACTGCCGCCCGTGGACAGTGCCGAGCATTTAATCCTGACCGCCGATTTCGTAACCGAGGCGGCCCTCCGGCTGGGAGGTCGCACCCTGGTCCTGTTAAATTCCTATCGGGCCTTGCGCAACCTGGCGGAAGCCGTCCGCGGACGTTTGGCGGAACAAGGAATTCTCACCCTCGCTCAGGGAATCGATGGCAGCGGTCCGCATCTGGTCGAACGGTTTCGCGAAGGCGGAGGGGCGGTGTTGATGGGAGTAGCTAGCTTATGGGAAGGCGTCGACGTCCCTGGAGACGCCTTGTCCCTCGTGATCATCGGTCGCTTGCCGTTTGCCACCCCCGGCGACCCCTTGGAGGATGCGCGTTTGGAACGCATTCGAGAGGAAGGCGGAACGCCGTTTTACCAACGGACCTTGCCACAAGCTATTTTGAAATTCCAACAGGGGTTCGGCCGCCTGATCCGGACCCATCGCGACCGCGGGGTGGTCGCCGTGCTGGATGCGAGAATATTGCCCCAAGGCAGTCGCTATGGTCATCAGTTCATTCGGGCCGTTCAGCCGGTTCCACTGGTGGTGGCCGATACGGTTAGCGTGCTGGCAGAAATGGACCGCATCCTACGGCTCCCGCCCGGTGAGGAAGGGATTTGATCATGCGCATACTGCTCACCAACGACGACGGTATCGAGGCCGCAGGATTAAGAACCCTGGCGGCCGTTTTAGCCGAGACGCACGAGGTGTTCGTGGTCGCTCCAGACCGCGAACGCAGTGCTACCGGGCACGCGATTACCATGCACAAGCCCATCTACCCCGAGACCGTCGATTGGGGCAAAAGAGGCATCACCGCCTGGAAGGTGAACGGAACGCCGGCCGACTGTGTTAAATTGGCCATCCGGGCCCTGCTGCCAACCGCGCCGAATCTCGTGCTGGCTGGGATTAATCACGGGTCGAATTTGGGACGGGATATTTTCTATTCGGGAACCGTGTCCGCCGCAATGGAGGCCATGTTTACCGGCGTTTCCGCACTGGCCCTATCCGCCAAGACCTTTGATCAGGATTCTCTGGATTGGATTGCCGTCTTTGTGGCTCAATGGCTCAATTCATCACGCTGGCAAGGACCGGCAGCTGGGGAGTTTTTCAATGTAAACTTCCCTGACCTGGGACAAGGCCTGCCGGATCGCCTGGTCTGGGTGCCTTTGGGCCATCGGGAGTATCATGAGAAATTTTGGCAACAAGAAAATCCCCGCGGCCAGCAATATTACTGGCTGGCCGGCGAAGCGTGCGATCCTTTGGACGATAGGCCGAGCGACGTCAACGCTGTTCACCAAGGCCTCATCGCTGCCACGCCTATCGATCTCGACGTAACTGCCCGTCAGCGGATTGATCAATTGGAGGCGGTGGAGGTTGCACGGCTAAGCATAACTTCCACCCCAAAGCGCGCACGCTAGGTCGGGAGGTGAAGGCGGTGCGCTACAAACGACAACGTGGATCCCGGCTGAAGCCCGACTCGGCGATGGAGCAACTCAAATATGAGGTGGCAGAAGACTTAGGTCTGTCGGACGACATTCAGCGCCGTGGATTTGCCCGAATGACTACGCGCGAAGTTGGCACAATCGGCGGTCATATGGTGAAACGGTTGATAGCTCGGGGGAAGCGAGCGTTCCACAAGGAAAGCTCATAACCTCCAAAGCCTCCCTGACAACAATATGCCCCTCCCAGTAGCTCATCGGGAGGGGCATATTGCGTTGAGGCTTGAATATATTGGCGGTGAAAGGCGGGGCGGAACATGGAGCTGTTAGCCATCGTACGCGGAGCGTTAGGCGGACTGGCGCTAGCCATGGTCATTGCCGCGGCGCTGGCTTGGGTCGACTTTCACGGAGCCGTGAGCGGTGTCTTGCTCACGGTGCTGTTTTGGCTCGGGGCCGGCCTCGTCTTTTTGTTCGCCGGGCTCGTGGCTGGTCGCTCAGCCATCGCCAGATACTGGCTGCACGGAAGCTTGGCGGCCTTCACCCTCAATTTAGTGGGCAGCGTGACCGCTGTAATCTTGGGACGCGCCGACCATCATCTTTGGCTCGATCTCGTTTTCGCCGCCGTGGTGGGCATGGTGGGCGGCATTTGGGGCAGATTTCTCGCCGACTGAGCGATTGCGGCCAGGTGCCAAGCATTTGACCAGAGGCGGGCCAACGCCGTTTGCAGTCCTTGTCCCCTCTCCGACACGCTGAAGGCGTCACGTTCGACAGAGTCCAGTGGCCGGCCAAAGCTCTAACCCGTCGATGCCTCCACGCCTGCGATCTCCAGATAACAAGTTCGACCGCAGCCGGCCGGCAGGCGATAGCGCAACTCGCCCACGTCGGCAAAAGCAAACGTGGCTGCACACCAAGGGGTATCGGTCGCAATAGAACGAAAATGGCAATAAATTGATTGAGGACTTATCGGCATTTTGACGGAATTCCTTGATGCGGTAAAAGGCCGAATCGCAGGCTATTCGCTACGTTAAGTATGTGGTTGTCAAAAAAGACGAACAACCCCTTCCTCCAACCTTGACCTTACGGCAAGGTCTCACGATGTGAGACGGACGGGTTCAACCGTCCACAGCCAGTGAAAGGGCGCAATGCCCCATAGGCACGGAGAAAGGGGCAGGAGGTTCCGGGTCATCTCATACACTCGCAGATTTTATCGAGATTACGGCAACGAAGTACGGCATCCGGGCAGTTTCTGTTGGCGTGTGGGCCGACGGTCGTGAGATGTTAGGCTTGTCATGGGGTAGATCACGGCTCAAACAAATCCCATGATATAGGCGTATAATGTAGGTATTATAGTAAATATTGGGGAGGCCGAGAAAGCACTGGGTGTCCATCCGAAAACGCTACGGAGATGGGAGAAAGCGGGGAAAATCCCGGCTCCTTGGAGAATCGGTGGAGGTAGGCGGCGTTATGATGTCGATCCGCTGGGTCAAGTGGCCCCGAAACGCGTAGCGGTTTCCCGTACGGCGGTTGCGTATGCCCGCATGTCGAGTCCTGACCCAAGAGATGATCTTTCACGGCAGGCGGAACGCCTGCGATCCTTTTGCCCGGCGAACGGTTGGACATTTGACGTAATGCAAGATCTCGGGTCGGAGATGCACTACCGGAACAAGGGGCTGCAGGATCTGCTGGGGAGAATTTGCGCGGGGGGAGTGGAACGCCTAGTGCTCACGCACAAGGACCGGTTGCTGAGATTCGGGGCCGATTTGGTCTTCTCGCTCCGCGAACGATTCGGAACTGACGTGGTGTTGATCAAGGCGACGGGGGTCTCTTGACCTTATGTACGATGTACGTGGCTCTCCACTCTCGGAGTATTGGGTCGGAGGAGGCGCCCACTTAAGAGACCGCCTCCGTCCGCAGGACAGAGGATTTTAGCCGTTCAGCGCGAATACTTTGGTGGGAGATGTCGAATGGTGTTGGACAGGTTACTGTGACGGTTGGAATTTGTCGACAGGCGTCGAATCGTGGCTGAAGGGCGCCTGAAATATCAGGCCGAATGGGCAGACCCTCCCAAGCAGGCCTTCCAAGACCGGGTGCTGGCTTGGTATGCCGTGCACGGACGCGACCTGCCCTGGCGTCGGACGCGCGATCCTTATGCTATCCTGGTGTCGGAAATTCTCCTGCACCAAACCCAGGTCCGAACCGTATTGCCGATCTACGAGGCGTTTATTCGTCGCTTTCCGACGGTGCACGCCTTGGCCGCCGCCGATGTGAGCGAGGTAAGGGCCATCACGGATCCGCTGGGCTATAAGGTGCGTGGTCACTGGCTCCACGAGACAGCGCGCCAGGTGGTCCACGAATGGAAGGGAGCGTTTCCGCGTGCCGTGGAAGAGCTGATCCGTTTGCCTGGCGTCGGCCGCTACACTGCCGGTGCCGTGCTGTCTTTCGCGTTTGAAATCAAGGCGCCCGTTTTGGACACCAATGTGAAGCGCCTTCTGGGCCGCTATTTTGGTATTGACCACCGTAAGGGAGATGCCGAGACGCACCACCAATTATGGGCCCTGGCTGAGACGGTTATCCCAGACGACGCGGTGCACGCCTTTAATCAGGCGCTCATCGATCTCGGCGCCATGGTTTGCACCAGCCGTAAACCAGCCTGTCTTGTATGCCCGTTGTACGCCGAGTGCGCCACGGGAGGCCCGCAAGAAACCCGGGCGGCAGAAGCCACCGTTCTCTACCACCTACGCCAAGACTCCGACCGCCGCGGGCACCATCTGTGATCAATCCTGGCGGCCACGGCTCCGACTCCTTAATCCCAGGAAAGTCGCTCCGTTTCGTCAGGAATGCCCGACTCGCCGCATACGATGAAGTGTTGGGCAGCAGCCGTTACGGAGCGCATCCCTTTTTTGACAATGGAGGACAACATGGGCCTAGGATCGTTGGGAATCATCTTGGTGCTCTTTGCTTCAGCGGTACAGGGCATGGTGTGGCTGACGGGATATATCGGAGGCAACGCCTTCCCCAATCCTCTCAGCGAACAGGACGAACAGCTGGCCCTGGTGCGGCTGGCAGACGGAGACCTCAATGCGCGCCGTCTGCTCATCGAACATAACCTGCGACTGGTGGCGCACGTGGTCAAGAAATACACTCGCAAGGGTGAAGAGCAGGACGACCTGATTAGCATCGGCTCCATTGGGCTCATTAAAGGAATTGATACGTTCAATCCGGCCAAGGGCGTGCGTTTGGCGACTTACTGCGCACGGTGCATCGAAAATGAGTTGTTAATGACAACAGGTTGCGGAAGAAATTACCTGGTAACCAACAAGGAAGGAACAGGTGCCGGCAAGCGCGTTTTTTGTTTTGCGGGAGCTTACCCTTGGGGTTTCTGTGGCAACCGTCAGAAAAACCGGAATAAGCTCGAAACCCTTGTCCCACAATGAATTTGGGGGAACGACGGAGAACTGTTTTGGATACGGAATCTGCGATCATTCACCGAAATCACCGCTTTTCAGCGACGTCGACGGCGTGTCATGGCTGTTTTGCTCATCGGCGAGGCGCTTCTTCCCGTTTTAGGTTCCAATGATACAAAAACCCCGACATAATTCGACCAGGCAAAATGATCCGGCATTCTGTTGTACGGCGTTCGATACGGCAAGGGACACCTGCTCACGCATTTTGTCTTGGGTTTCGCGCGTTCGGTCGTCATCGGCTGGGGCCTCTTGCCGAGGAAGGACCGGTAACCGAAAAACGCCCCCGAGCAGTCCTTCCCGTATTCGCTAACAGGCGTAGATCTGGCGTTTTCTGGTGAGCTGCGTGAATCCCAGTCTGGCTTGGGCGGGTCTTCCCGCCTGTCCCTGATCATTTCTGCGGATGACACGACAGTTCGTCGAAGTGATGACCCACCCTGGGAGCGCCAACATGGGGCTTCGACCGGCACCCCTCCCGGGACCGGTGAATGCTTGCCGGGGTATCGCCGAATTCAGGATACTGCGGCGGCATGGCGATACCCTTCCGTCCACCGGAACACCCCGTCCTCGCACCGAAATCCTTCGTCGTTACTAGAAGGTAACAGGTCACTCAGTGACTTGTTCACCACCACGGCACCCCGAAAATTAGGCCACCTATCATACACTACGCCCGTGGGAACTCCTCGGGGGCCACGAATTCACCGAAACGGCCACGGCACCTTCGGGACACGATCGCCCAAAAATCATCGTGAAAAATTCCTGGGATGCTTGTTGACAAAATACAACCGTCACCGCTCGGGCCACGTTAGGTCCTACCCGAGGACTCGAGCTTAAGGCGGACGGAGGAAGCGGATCCATTGCGGGATGCGATGGCGGAGCGATAAGACGGGTTAGAGAATACCGAGGCTCCTCGCTATTTAGTATAGGTAAGGGCTTAGGCTAAGTTGAGCTCCGCTAAGGACGGTTTGCCCGCTAGGAAATAGATCATGGTAATGAAATGGTGAACCCACGCTCAGCGGGTCCTCCGTCCGCGCGGAAGCCATCGTGCCCGGCGCCGGGCCGACACTTGGGACAATGGCGATTGCGGCAGGAGTTATAGGAGATCCGAAGGACCTCGCAGGAATCACAGACGTCGACAGGGCCGCCGAAGGCGGCCGTCGGACACGTCTGAATAGCCTAGAGGACTTGCAGGATTCCCTAACCGATTGGGCGACGGTCACCGACACGGAAGTGCCAAACGACGAAGGGGAGCTCAGATCGCCTGGTGACAACGCCACCAGAATATTAGGGTCTTGCAAGGAGTGTTTCCCACGCCATAAAATGAGTGAGCGTTCACTTTTTGGGGGTGCCTGGGGTGCCAAAGGTAAGCGAGGATCACAAAGAGCGGAGAAGGCAGCTTATTTTGGATGCCGCGCAAGCGGTATTTCTCGGCAAAGGCTACCAGTTGACCACGGTCGATGACATTGCCGCCCGCAGCGGGTTAAGCGTGGGTGCTCTATATCGCTATTTTCCCACCAAGAGCGATATCATGCTAACTCTGGTAGAGCAGAGACTGGGCCGAACACCTGAACTTCTTCACCGCCTCACTGCGGAGATTGAAGGACCATGGGAGCGCCTGAGCCGATGTGTCGAGGTGTTCGTTAGTGCCTTGCGGGTCCGGCATCCTAGCACAGGTCGGCTCCTTCTGGTCGCTTGGGGTGAGGTCCTGCAGGACAACACGGTACGTCAAGGCTTGCTACGCCGCTTCTCAGGTCTGATCGACTATCTCGCCAGCGTTATCCAGGAAGGGGTCAGCACGGGAGAGTTCCGCTCCGATGCCAATGTGACGGCTTTGGCCTCCATGCTCCTCAGTCTGGCGGATGGGGTGACCCTATACTGGTCCGCGGGCGCGCCAGAGATCGATCTTCACGGCATGCGTTCGGTGGTTCTGGCCATGCTCCGCACCTACCTAAATCCCGTTCCGATTCGAGAGGAGTAGATGGATTTGAGACGTCGCGTCGTGATCACCGGTATTGGCCTAATCACGCCTCTGGGCAACACCCGGGAAGCGAACTGGGAGGCTATTGTGCAAGGTCAATCGGGAGTGGCCCCCGTCACCGCGTTCGACGCGTCCCGGCTTGAATGTCGGGTTGCCGGAGAGGTTAAGCAGTTCGACCCCGCTTCGATAATGGATCCTAAGGAAGTGCGTCACTATGACCGTTTCATCCATCTCGCACTCGCAGCCACATCCGAGGCGATTTTGGATGCGCAACTGGCGTTCGATGAAGATTTGGGCGACCGAACCGGAGTAATCTATGGAAGCGGCATGGGCGGTCTGACAACCATCCTGGATACCGAGGCCGTGCTTCGAGAGAGGAGTCCGAAACGGGTGTCACCGTTTCTCTCGATCGCGAGCCCGGTCAATATGGCGGCGGGACTGATTTCGATTCGATGGGGACTCAGAGGTCCGACCTACGCGACCGTGTCGGCGTGTTCGACGTCGGCTCATGCCATAGCGGACAGTTTCTACGCCATTCAGCGGGCAGACGCCGACGTGGTCGTTACCGGCGGGAGTGAGGCGCTGGTCACCGAGTTGACGATGGCTTCCTTCGATAATGCCAGGGCGTTGTCTCGGCGCAATAATGCACCTGAGCGGGCATCACGGCCGTTTGACGCTGAGCGCGACGGTTTCGTGTTAGCCGAAGGTGGGGCTACCTTAATCCTCGAGGAACTTGACCATGCGCGTGCACGCAGCGCCAAAATCTATGCGGAATTGGTCGGCGTCGGCATGGCCAGTGACGCCTATCATATCACGGCCCCCGATCCCAACGGCGCCGGGGGGGCCAGGGCCATGGTCAGAGCGCTGCAAACCACCGCCATATCTCCCGGGGACGTGTCGTATATTAATGCGCATGCAACCTCGACAAAACTTGGGGATTCTAGCGAAACCGCGGCTATCAAATCGGTGTTTGGGCAACATGCCTACCGGCTGGCCGTGAGTTCAACCAAATCGATGACCGGCCACCTTTTAGGCGCGGCCGGAGCGGCCGAGGCATCCTATACGGCGATGGCACTCTATTATCAAGTCATCCCTCCCACGATTAACCTCGACAGGCCGGATCCCGAGTGCGACCTGGACTATGTCGCCAACACGGCCCGTTCTGCCCCGCTTGCCGTCGCCATGTCCAATAGCAACGGGTTCGGCGGAGCCAACGTTTCTCTGATCTTTAAACGGTGTCCTGACTAGGGCTGATGGGCAAGGAGCGCAGGGGCTTGGCGGGGCACATCGGTCCCCACATGGCAGGGACCGGTGCTTCGATGTCCGTCGGAATTCTTGCCCCAATACGAACCAGACTGAACGTCTATACCTTAGCACGAAGAGGAGAGGTCTATGGAAACGAATGCGAGGACGGTAACGGTAGCCAGCGAAGACGGCGGCGAAGTGGAATTTTATTGGTTAGCGGGGAAAGCACCGTGTGTGGTGCTCTGTCACGGCAAGGCTTTTGACCGGGACAGCTTTCTTCCGTTGGCCGAAGAACTGCAAGCGAGGGAGCATGCGGTGGCGGTCCTCAACTTTCGTGGCTACGGGGCCTCACGACCAGGGGCGCAAGGGCTGGAAGCCAGGTGGTGGGACGTCTTAGCGGTGGCGAGTTGGCTGGAGCGCGGCGGATATGGCAAAACCGTGGGGCTGGGCTCTAGCATGGGAGGAGGCGCAGTCTTGCGCGCGGTGGCCGAACGTCCTGAGCAATTTCGCGGACTTATCATGTGGTCTACAGTGCCCGTGGACAAAACGCTGGCATCTCGCTGGGGAGCGTTACCCAAGCTATTTGTGGCGAGCGAAAACGAACCGATGAAAGAACAAATCCTCAATATGGTGCAAATCGCTCCGGAACCCAAATCCGTGCTTTGGATCCCCGGTGTACGCCACGGTCAAGCGCTGCTAACGGGACCGGACGCGAACCGAGTTCGGGCGGCGGTGGTGAATTTTCTGCAAGGCACCTAAAAATACCGCCTGTGTCTCTCGTTGCAGGCAAGGTGCTCGCAGGGCGATAGCGACCTCCCTGTGCTATCAGCTCGACGACGAGGATTGCGGACCCTCGCCCTGTCAGTCGGCCAAGCGGTATGGTGCAGGCCATGCATGTTCGGTTAAGGTCAGTCCCTGTATTCCGCATTATGGATGCTCGGCAGTGAAGGAATTGTCCTCGTCGATGGCGAATCCTCTGAAAACTGACGGTGCCCCTGACCCGTGTGGCCAGCCACCGTCATCCAGGGGGGGGCCTCCATGTCGCCAGGGTCCCCGGACCCTGACCCTGACCTCCGAGCGCTTGAACGCTTACTCACCGACCTCGTTTCCAGCGAGGGGATCCGCCAGACGGCCGCGACCGTCGGATTTGGGCGCCGCCGGCGCACGATCGACCCGGTCACCTTCTTGTGGGTCCTGGTCTTAGGCTTGGGGACCGGCGTGTTCCGGAGCCTGGCCTCCCTGCGGCGGGCGTACGCCACCGCCTCGGCGGAGACCCTCGTCCGGTCGGGGGTTTTGACCGCTTTACCCCGGCCTGCGTGGCGTTCTTGCGGGCGGGTTTCATCCGGAGGCTTGCAGAGATGGTCCGCCACACTAGTCTGGCGCTGGGGGAGAAGCTTCGCGCCTTTCGCGATCGGATCGTCGCCGATGGCCGCATCGTCCGTCTCCATGATCGGGTGGCAGCGCGGTTTCCCGGGGTGAAGAACGCGGCCGAGCTCAAGATCCACGTCGCTACGGGGGGCACCCAGAACACGAAGCGCATTGTCCTACGGTCCAGGAAGACGCCGGACGTCAAGATCTTCCGCGTCGGACCGTGGGTGCGCGACCCTCTCCTCCTCTTTGATCTAGCAGAAGTTTCCTACTTAAGGATTGAGGGAATAAGAAACCCCTTGTGGCGCAAGGGGTTTCGAGATCGAACCACGTATTGTATACGGATTATTGGACTGCGGGCATCGGAATAGACAAGAGCGTCATCAGCAATCAGCTCTTCTTGCCAAGCGGAACGATTCGTCAGGTGTAACGTAGGAGTGCGTGCGATGATTCGACGGAAAGATCCACGCTACCTCCCGCCTTGTCGTCAATTCTTCCGACAAGGCGGGCAGGCTGAGATCGACGCCCGCCCGGACACATTCCCGACGCAAGAGATGCGCCAGCGTGACCGCCAAGATGCAGATCAGGCCGTGTACCCGATGTCATCCGTCCAGTGAAATTGCGGTTGCCAATGAATCCACAACGGGTGCTTGAGATCGCGAAACGTCGATTCCACATGCCAGGCGTCCTGATAGGCGACAGTCTGGGCACGGAACGCGGGACTGACGGGCACGGAGGTAACACGCATACTGGAAGAAGTTCAGATGCCGCCATTGCCTGGTTTCGGTGTCGTGCACGGAGCAGTCGGGCCGCGTACACTGGGGACACGCCCACCGGGTGCCACGGAGGAAATCGAGCGTGAGATGCAGTTCGTTCACGTCGGGTTGTAAGGCGATTGCGGCCACCGCCCACGAGGCCTGCAACAGAGGAATGGTCCGGATTCGAACCCGTGAACGGATACCGCACACAGAGCTCCATCATTCGTGCGGGCCGAGCATCCAGCCACGCACAACGAAATCGGCCCGGAAATGCCCAGCCACCGCTGGCGAATGAGGATAGGGAAGCCGGCTCGTCTAAACACGCTGCTTTCACAACACGCTGTTCTCCTGCTTGCAGAACGCTTAGAGTGGAACGTCCAAAAAGTCGATGATAATCCGTTACGCGCACTCGGTATCGGCTGGGCATGGACGGACCGCTTCCGGTGCGGGTGGTTCTTGCTGATGCCAAGAGGTGGTGGGCTGAGTGATCGGGTCTCCGGCGGTTGACATTGTTACTACGGAGAAATAAAATGTTACTATAAAGTAGCAACCGAGGGATTGAGAATGAGCTTATTTCCGACGACGAAGATCCTGCCCGCGGAGGACATCATTGGGCGAGACGTATTCATTCGTGATGTGACGCGACGGACACTTGAGCATCAGAGTGTCATGATTCCAGGCCCGCGGCGCATTGGCAAAACGGCCGTGGCCACCGAGGTTTTGCGCCGGTGCCGCGAAGATCACGGCGCGCTTACGGCATCCGTGGACTTGTTTTTGCAGAGTACGCCCGAGGAGTTTGCCAAAAACCTGATTGCGGAGGTCCTTGCCAGTCAGGACTCACGTGTCCCGACTCTCGTCCAGGAGTCGCTCGCCGCCCTCAGCCGCTGGTTGCAGGGCTCGGAGTCGGAGTTGGTAGTCCGCGTGCTGAACTCAGTGGAATTTCGGTGGCTCTCCCGCATGGACCGACTGACAGGCGAGGAGCTCGTGGAGCATGCCTTGGCGTTGCCGCAGACTCTGGCGGACCGGATGCATCGTCCGGTCGTCATCTTGCTGGATGAATTCCAGGATGTCACCGACGTTGGTGGCACCGCGCTGATCAAGCGCATGCGGGCCATCTGGCAACGGCAATCCGCCACGGCCTATTTGTTTATTGGGAGTCAGGGTAGCATGATGCGGTCCTTATTCGGGCAATCGGCGCAAGCTTTGTATCGGTTTGCGGATGTCTTGCAACTGCCGGATATTCCCGACGACGCCTGGGCACCGTATATAGTGCGCAAGTTCGCGTCGCAGAACATCACGCTGGATCCCGCTGTCGTGCGGGAACTTTTGCGCCATGCCGGGGGACATCCGTACGATACCATGAAAATGTGCCAGGCCTTGTATGATATTGCCCGGGATCATAATCGGACCCACATCGACGCGAATATTGCATGGCTTGCGCAGGAACGGACAACCAACGAACTCGCCGCCGTCTTTCAAAGTGAGTTGCGCGGCTGGGAAGGCACCCCCTATGCCCGGCAGATTCTCATGCGACTGGCCCGGAACCAGACCGTGTATCCGCCCGGCGTAAACAGTGGTCAAGCGAAAAAAGCCGTGGATGCGTTGATGGCCAACGGAGTGATTCAGCGCATCGGCCATGGCCGGTACGCCTTTTACGAACCGATGTTTCAGCGGTATCTCATGGGCCAAGCATGAGCGCATCCATGGGTTCTGAGTCGCCCGCCGCCTGGCGGGCGCAGCGTGGAGCAAAACGAAACACCTACGATTTTCTATGCCCTACCCAGCCCCAGACTTCCCCGTTTAGTATTGGTGGGATAATTCCGTCCATTGTGCTGGTTCGCGGAACGATGCATTGGATGGTTCTGTCGGGATGATGGTGGCGTTGGATAGGTTACGGCCCCCGGCATCACTGACCTCGCTTGGGAATACATTCTCTGCCCTGACCTCAGCGGTCCTGCTCGCGGCTTAGGGTGTTGGCGCTAATGCTATTTGTCATCGGTTTGGCTAAAGTGGCGGCCATCTTAGTTCCGTGGCCCGACTCACTCAGTTGGCATCATTCAGGGGTGCACAAAAC
>JAJZZH010000076.1 GCA_021797675.1 Bacillota bacterium
GGCGTTCGTCCTAACCACGACGCACGAAACTCGTCTCCATCCTGCGTTAGCGCCTGAATTCCGGACCAACGTCTTTGGTAAACGCGTGACAGCTCCCATCCAGCGACACCCAACTCGCCAACGGCATCCATGCGGTTCAGCCAGCAGGCTCCGGCCTACGGCCAGAGCGCTGGCTCAAGATTAGCGTTCGACGGTGGATTCCCGACAACGGTCGCTGCGCGTCCTACAGACGCTGAATGACTCTCGGATTCTTTCCCTGTCCAAGACGTAGGCACACACCGTCGAGAGTGCCGATCCACCACTGCACCTATATCATAGCGGTTGCCTTCGGCCGGGTCGATAGGCGAAGTCGACCGCGCGACAACACCGGTAAGCCGATACGCGTTAAAGTCCCATTATAGAAGATATTTGCGTGGGTCGGATTTGTCGGTCCGCAGCGTAGTGTTCGGCGCGTGGTCGTCAATGGTCTGAACGGGAACGGAAGCTCGGCGGGACGCGATCAATATGCCAGAGCGGTGGCGACCATTTCCGCTGCTCCTCAGCCATTTTGGATTATCTCGTGCAGCCGGTTGCCGCATTCGCGGGAAGAGCGCCATGATCTTTTAGACGCCATGCCGCCAGCCCAAGAGATCATCGACAAACGATTGGCTCACGGCAAGTCATCGCTAGCCGAGGCGGCGAAGGGGCATCCCGCGACGTTATCGGGCGGGGGTGGGCGCGGCTCCCCCGTTTCCCGGTGCCTCGTCGGAAATAATGGCAGCCGATACGTGGAGCGCAGTCAGCTGATCCAAAAACTCCGGATAGGAAACCCGGTAGGCCCATGGATAGTTCAACCAGGTCGGCCCCGTTGCCGCGGTCCCCGCGATGGCATAGGCCATCAACAGCCGGTGGTCATTGTACGTGTTGATCGTGGCACCGTGCAGCACCGATTGCCCATCGATCACGAGGTCGTCGCCGCGCACTTCGATCACCGCTCCCATCCGGCGCAACTGGAGCATGCCTTGCACGCGGTCCGACTCCTTGTGCCGCCCTCTCCCCACGTGGCGCAGGACCGTCCGGCCCCGGGCGCGACTCGCTATTACGCAAAGAATCGGCAGGAGATCAGGAGTATCGGCCAGGTCGATGTCGGCACCCTCCAGCCGCTCGTCGCCATGCACGACCCATAAGCTCTCGGTGGTCGGATCCCACGTCCATTTGAGCCCCATCGCTCGAAGAATCTGCAAGATTCGTGCTTCTCCTTCTCCTTCTCCTTCCGGGTGCTCGATGCCGGGCTCGCGGACGCCGACCAGCGTCAAGCGACTGGGATTCATCGCCGCCAAGGCGAGCAAAAATGCCGCCAAGGACCAATCGGGTCGACGCTCGACCACGCTCGGCCGATAGTACTGTCCTCCCGGCACCGTCCACCGGTTCGCCTCCGGGTCGTCGGCCACTTCGATGCCAAATCGGCGCAACAGGCGCACCGTTCGGTCGATGTCCGTGCGATCGCGAATGCGCGGCGTCAAGTGCACGCTGACCGGCCCGCTGGCAAATGGGGCTAGCATCAGCAACCCAGATACCGCCGGACCCCAATCCCCGCCCAACGTGATTGGCCCGGCCCGGGGCTGGCCAGGACAAACCACCAACCCGCCGGCCGGATCCGTTGGCGCGACGCGCACCGCGAGGTGCGCAAGCACTTCTGCAACCCTGGGAACCGCCTGGCCAAGCATCCCCGTTTGGCTGCGGAACACCACCGGCCCATTGTCCACTTGGCTCGCGAGCCCCAGCAGAAATTGGAGGCTGTCCGCCGACCGTCCCACGGACGTCCGCAGACTGTGAGCGTGAAAGGTGCCTCCTTGGACAAGGTACTCTGCTGGCTTCTGCACGACCCGCGCACCCAACGAGCGGACGACCTGCACGGTATCTTGGACCCGGCGAGCTGCCGATTTTCCGCGAATCATGGTTTCCCCACGGGCCAGCCATCCCATGATTAAGCCTCGTTGGAGATTGGCCACGGACGCCGGGATCGCGACCGTGCCGGACACTTCATCTTGAACCGGGGCAATCCTCAGACGGGCCGTCGTGCCCACCCCCTCTTCGAGCCCCAAAGACCGCCGCGTCCGGCCTGCTGTTCGGTTTGAATGGATATCCGAAGCTCCCAGCCTTAGCCGTGCCGTGGGGTCGATGACGCTCATATCGTCAAACTACCCGGATTCAGAACCCTGTTCCAAGAGCCATTGGTCAATATTCTCTGGGTCAAAAGGTCCGGATATCGGCGACGATGGGCCCGCGTCCACCCCCCTCCAGCGGCCATCCAAACGCGGATCAGCCCAGCGGCTCCTTGGGCAGTGTCCAGTCCGCTTGAATGCGGCCGCCCACAGGCGCCAGCACGTAGTCGGCCAGTGCTTCGAGGCTTGCCCGGTCAGCCGTCACAGCTCCGCGCACTGCATCACCGAAATCGGGATGGCGGGCCAAAAACGCTTCCACCTGATCCTTGGGTTTGGGTGCCCAGAGACGGTACAACCGAAAATATGCCGCCAGCATCGTAACCATCAGATTGCCCGTCAGCATCTGCGCCGCCTCGCGGCGCCCAGCCTCCAGGAGATCGCACACGTCTTTGACTCCGTCGGACACCGCGTAGCGCAGCAACTGGGACGCAAGCGGCGGGCAGGCAGGCGGCCCAGCTGCCCAAATAGCCTCGGCCCTCATCTTCAGGCGCGCAATAACTCCCGTAGCGTCGTCAATAATCTCGGCGTCGTGCAAAATAGACACCGTGGACGCGTTGGCCTCGGTCTGGCCTTCGGCCAATTCGCGTTCCAGTTGGGCGACGGGGTTAAAAAAGATCTCGAATTCGTAGCCCTCCCGATAACGAATTTGGCGTTGGCGCCACAGGCCGGGGACCACGACAAAGATGTCGACATCGCTCGTGGCCATAGGCGCACCGCGGGCATACGACCCTGCCAGGAACGCGCCCAACACCGTTTCCTGGCGACGGACTTCCAAGAGCAAATGGTTGAGCGCGACCCGCATACCGAAGCCACCTCCCGTTCGTGCATCCGGCCTCGGATCCAAGAACTTGCGCGGCGCGGCGGCCGGTCTCGCTTACAAGGTGGGCCCGACGCGCGCAATGGCAAATACCTCGGTCCCCGTCGTCTCGGCCAGCGCCGGCTGCCCGCTGGCCACGGCGCCAACATAGTCAACCCACGCCGCCGGCGGACGGTCTGCGATCCAGCCGTCAAGGTCGTCCCCTAAAATGGGCTTGAGGGCGGGATCGTGGCTTAATCGGATCACGGGGGCCACAGGGTGGCCTCCCAGATGCTGGAGGTCGCCGCCTGCCAAGATGATCTGACATCCGGCGGCCACCAATCCGGTCAAGGTCTCCGCCTCGCCTCCCGTCTCCTGCATCCAACCTACCTGGATCCCTGCGGGCAGCGGAGTAGCGTAGGCAAGGGCTGTCCCCGGGCCTGGTCCGGCGGCCGCCCATAGCAGCCGCGCCCCCGCTTGTCGCAAGCCTTCAACCACCTGCGCCCCCGCCGGACCAAGCCGATCCCATCCGGCTAGCCCAATCACGAGGCGGTTCCAGGCTACGGGATGACGCAGCGGCTCTGCCCCGGCCGCCAACCGCTCACGGACCGCGGCCGCCGTCGTACGCATCCCTCCGGTGTCCTGAATCAACACCGCGTGCGCTGAGCGGCCGCGCTGCCGGATCCCCTCGGCCACCACGTCCGCGCCAATTCCCTCGCAGCCCAGTCCCACCACGACGGTGTGGCCCACGTTAGGGTGGGACCCAATCCCGATCAAGGTGCGCAAGGTTTGTTCCCTATCGCTGCCAACTTGGGCACAGCCGAGGGGGTGGGCAACCGCGCGACCGCCATAGACGGCTTCGGCGGCCCGTTCGGCCGCGCGGGTGGCACACACGACCGAGGGCAATGCCAGCCTCCAATTCCGCACCCCCACCCTTCCGTCGGGTCTTTCATAGGCCTTGACCATTACGACTCCTCTCCGTGGGCCCCCGCGTCCACGCCTGCCTCCAAGCCCCGGCTGGCCTGCGTCAGATCACCGCGTCCGCGGTTGCTGTCGCAATTGTGCACATGCACATGCTCTCCGGACTCAATGCCTTGGCGAGCCCGACCAATGATTTCTCCGTACTTCACGACGGCTTGGCCCGCGGCTATGGCACGCACGGCCACCTTGTGTCCAAACGGAACGGGCGCCAACACCGTTACGGTTCCTGCCCCGGTGCTCACGCGATCGCCCGTCGAAAGCGCCCGCAATGCAACGGCTACGTTGTCGGCCGGATGCACTTGGACCAGGGTATGGCCCTCGGTCGGCTTCACGGGTGCCCAAGCGGGGTCGATTCGACGCACCCCGTGTTCCATACGTCCTAGACGCGGAGCCGTCAGGGTCACCCGGTCACCATCCTGCAGGAAAAACGCCTCGTCCCAATCCGTTGCGGCGAGCGTGATCACGCCGGTCCATGCGGCGGGCGGCCAATTCCGGTACCGAGTGGCCATTTCTTGCACCAAGCCAGCCGGGTTCCAGCGCTGACCGACGGTCTGGGCCAGCACGCGCTCTCCCCCGCGTTCCACGGTCAGGGTGAGCGGCCATTCGGCGTCTTCGGCCGGGTCGCCGTCGTACACCGCGATCAACGGCGCCAACGCGAAGCTATGGTAAAAAAGCTTGGCCGCCTGCGGCCGGCCAGCCAGCCAAAGGTCGAGGGCGGTGACATCGAGCCCCAGTCCGTACCCGACAATCTCTTGACCGGCATATACGACCGCGGTGATGCCCGGCATGGCCACCTGCCAGGATGCGTCACGGCGCAGACCCAAGGGATCCCCCGGTTTCGCCCCGGATCCCAGTTGCTTCAAAATCCACTCCCCGGGCGACGCGGTCGCGGCGGTGCTTCCCGCCAGGCGCAGTTCCCAGCGGCTCCGAGCGGATTCCCACACCTCGTCGAGGTCGAAGCCGAGCAGCCGGCCAGGATCCACCGCGATCGGAGGACCGTCAAACTCGGCGAGGCGGTGTACGGCGGCGGCGATTCCAAGGCCTTGATCGACCGCCCAGGCCGCGAGGTCGTCCAGCGTGGCCAGCGGCCGCCCGGCTACTTGGTCGGCCGGCACCACCTGCCAAGCCGTCGCATCCCGGCGAACGCCCATCCGTGCCCGCGCTCCGTCATGCCAACGCAACAGATAGACCGGATTCACTGGACCGCCCTCCCTTCTCCCCATCCTGGAAAGATCCCGAATTCCCAGTCACGGCCGCGTTCGGCCGCCACCGTCTCTCCGTTGGCCACCGCGATGATCTTTCGGAAGAGCTGGTCCGCGACCTGCTCGACGCTCAGCTCACCATCAATAATCGGCCCCGCGTCCAAGTCAATGAGGTCATCCAGGTGCATTTTCAAGTCCGTGCGGGTCGACACCTTGATCACAGGGACAATGGCCGATCCCGTCGGTGTCCCGCGTCCGGTGGTAAACACGATAATCTGTGCGCCTCCCGCTGCCATCCCTACCAGTTGCATGACGTCGTGGCCCGGGGTGTCCATCACGGTCAGTCCCGGTAGGCGCGGGCGCTCCGCATAATCGATGACGTCCACCAAGGGGCTTGACCCGCCTTTATGCACGCATCCCAGCGATTTTTCCTCAATGGTGGTAATGCCCCCGGCCATATTGCCGGGCGACGGCTGCGCCCCCCGAAAGTCCACGCCCATGCGCATTGCTGCCGATTCGGCGTGGCGGACGGTGGCCAACAGCCGTTGTCGCACCGCCGGGGTAATTGCGCGCTGTGCCAACAGGTGCTCGGCACCAATTAGCTCGGTGGTCTCGGCCAATATCACGCGCGCTCCGGCGTCGACCAAACGGTCGCTGACCCGCCCCAAGGCCGGGTTAGCGGACAGTCCCGAGCAGGCATCCGAACCGCCACACTCGGTTCCCAACACCAGTGCAGAGAGCGGCGCCAGCTTTCGGCTCAGCGCGTTTTTCGCCCGGTTCCAGTCACCCAGCCAGTGTAACACGGCCTCGATCGTTCTTCGGGATCCTCCCGCCTCGGCTAGCGTGATAACGTCGTAGGGCGCGGTGGCCGGCAAGAGCTCGGTAACCGCGGTGAGCAGGGGATCGGCAGGCGTCGCCCCTAACAGGATGGCCCGGTAAACGTTCGGATGGTTCACCCAGCCCGCTATCGTGCGCACGGCGAGTGTCCATCCTTCCAGGTCGGGCCCATAATCCTGACTCACCTGAATGCCCACTGCTCCCGACTCCTCGCGCACCGCGGCCATCGCCACCCGATTGACCGCGGGCGACAAGGGCAACACCAGAACGTGGTTCCTAGTGCCTACGCTGCCGTCGGCGCGTATATATCCATGAAATGTTGACAGCATCGTTGGTCCAACCCTTCCGTATTTTGCCCTGCCCCGTCCCCGGTTCGGCTGTTCCTCTCTATCCGGCACAAGCCTGAGCGCGCGCATGGTCTTGACCCGCGTCAAGCGCAACCTCAGGCAAGGACGATGACGTCTGATACGGGAGATTTGACACCGCGAACCCATATTCCTGCCCCGATGGGCCGACGATCGAGCGATTTCCTCGCCCTGGGCTAATGAACGCTCCCGCCGCCTAACCCTCTCAGGTTGAGGCGGCGATGTCTGGGATCGCTCCCGCAAGTGCCTGGCTCATTGATCTCTGCGTCGGCCAATCGGCCCACCGAGTGCCCTCAGCCTTCTCCTCTGAAAAATCCTTGCCGACCACCACATCTAGACGGATCGATCCTGGCCACCACAATATCCCGATCGCAACCACGCGACCTTCCGGGGTGGCCGTCCCCATTTTTCATTCCTGTGGGTGCCCCGAACCCGGGGCATGGACGTCTCCTGCGCGAATCGGCTGCTTACAGCACTCGGCTGGATTCTCCGACCCAGGCATCGGGATCCACCGATAGGGTTTTGCGATACTCCACGCGATCGACGCGGCAGCCTCGGCCGATGGTAATGTCGTCACCGCGCACCAGCTTCGCCGTGGTCTGAATCAGTTGCACCTGGTCCCCTGATACTTCCGAGACGAGCACGCGACCCAGACGTTCTCCCCACACGCGGTGCCACACGGTTCCCCCGCGGCCCCACGGGTCTTCGACCACGATAGAGGATCCGGCTAACTCACCCACGTGGGAGGTCCACCCCCCCGCGGTCAATCGGATAGACTCTGCCGTCACCATCCCAGGACATTGTATCGCGCCGGAGACGGACAACGACTCCAAGGCGACCTCCTGGTCTACCTGCAGCGAACCGCTGCACCGAAACGTCTCGCCGGACAGCTTTCCCGAAATTTTCGCGGATCCCGACACGCTGGCTGCTTGCCGAACGACGAGATCGCCATCCACTTTCAAGGATCCGCTGATCCTGGCTTGGCCGACGTTGAGGCCAGAACCGATGGCCGCGCTGCCCGATACGTGGACATCATCTCCGCGCAGCGCGCCCTGGCTGTGCAGGGACCCCGAGCAGTGGATGCGGTTGGCCTCCAGATCGGCGCTGATGTGCGCCGACCCGGCGCAGCGTATCTCGGCGTACTTTCCGCCGCCGAGATGGGCACTTCCCGAAACATTTACCGATTGCAGCGATGAATTCGTCATCTCACACCTCACTAGAATTTGGATTGCGGCTTGGCCGGCGAACTCGTCTGGGTTATGGCCACCGCCTGCCATGCCGCCTTAGCCGTTTGGCACACCGGTCCCAATTCGGCGCGGAAGGGGGGCTTCAGGCCGCCAAGCCAAAGACTGGCGGGCGATTGCAACACCCCAAACTGCCATCCCTGCGCGCCTGGCCAGCCGATGATTTCGAGCTCCGGGTAGTCCAGCCAGTCCGGCGGAACCGTGCGCAGCACTGCAAACCAGGTCTGCACGGCGTCGACCGGGAGCGCGCCGCCCCAACGCCGCCAGGCCAGCCCGGCCAAAAATTCGCTCCGCGAGACCTGTTCTGCTTCACGGCCAGCCCACATGTCCGCCACCGCTGCGGGCATGGGCCCGGTCTCGGCAGCTGCCCATAATTGGCGAGCCGGCAACCGTTCCTGCCATTGTTCCGGATTTTGCAGCTGCTGCGCTAACGCATCGAGGGCGGTCTCGGATTTGAGGCTGAGAATCAATTGAACGCGCTCGATGATGGCGTCGCGAGGAAAAAAGGTTTCCTGTCCGGTGAAGGTCGCTCGCCGAACAAACCATGATTCGGGTATCAAATGCTTGCGTTTCCATCGGTACAGCTGACCGTACGAAATCCCGGTCAGCTGCAAAAGCTCCTTCTTGCTGACCCAATTCTCCGTAATCATCCCCCCTGCATAACATAACACTGTTCTATGCTCGGTGCAAGCCCATTTGCGGGGACAACGGCGCAGGCTGCCGTTGAGAACCTATCCGTTCGCGGTTCGGGGTTAACGGGGCACCGCGGACCGGCAGAAAAATACGCCCTGGCGCTTCACGGGAGGGCGAATTCCAGCAACCGCGCGACCCATGCCGTCCAGCGACGGCTTGCGGTCAGGGATGCCGCCGCATCCCCCAACGCTTGGCGTCTGCGCGGGTCCTGTTGCAATTCTTGGAGGGCCCGACCAAATCCCCGCGCATCACCCGGTTCGACTAAAATGCCACCAGCACCCCGGGCGGCCCGAAAAAAGTCTTCCACGCCACCCGTGGCGTAGGCCACCACGGGTACGCCACAGGCCATGGCCTCCAACATGGCCATCGGCAATCCCTCAAAGTAGGCGCTGGGTAGCCCAAACACGTCTAACCGTTGATAAAACGCGACCAGCTCCGGGCCGTGCAGCGGGCCAAAAAACTCCACCGCTCCGCCTGCGACGGCCGCGCGGCGAATGCGTTGTACCAGGCGGGGCGCGCCGGTTCCGGCGATGGCCAGCCGACACTCGGCGGCCGCGGGGCCTTGGCTCCAATCCAGCAACACCCCAAGTCCCTTTTCGGGGTCGATGCGGCCGGCGTATCCCACCACCATGATATCGGGCTCCCATCCGCGTTCCGCTCGACGCAGCTGGCGGGTTGGCCCGTCGAGTGGATGAAAGCCTTCGGCCACAGGATTTTCCAACGTCATCAACTGGTCGGGGCCAAGGTGTAAAGCCTCTCGCCAACTGGCCTCCAGTCGAGGACTAATGGTGACGATACGGGGCACCCGCGGGATGAGGCGCGCATTGTTGCGCCAGTGGCGCCGGGCGTGTATGCGCCGGAGCGCGGATTTTAGGTCGCGGCGGCCCGCCAGCTGCCGCGCATTTTCCAGTGCCGACCCGTGCAAGATATACACCAATGGGACATGGGCGGTGAGAATCCAGTCTAAGGCGCTGTGGGCAGCCGTCGACTGACTGATAATAAGATCGAGCGGCTGGGCAGTGTGCAATTCCCGCAAGGTGGGGAGCAAATGCGCCTGCCACGCCCGAGTATAGCGCCGCGGGCGGGTACCGTGAAGGCAGATGACCTGTTCGGGCCGGTCGGCGGTCAAGACGGCTTCCGGCACCCGAGTGGTCACCAGGACGACCTGGTGACCCAACGCGCAGAGCGTAGCCGTCAATTCATCCGTATGCCGCTCCAGGCCCCCTACCCCGTGCATTCCCGTGGTGCGGGAAATCACCGCGATGCGCAGTGCCGCTGGAGGGCGCATTGGTGTATCGACCCCTTGCTGGTAGGATGGTGGGTGAAGCAATCGTTTCTTTCGATTCGATAGAGGACAAGTTCCCGTCTTTGTCGAACGCTTTCGTTGTTGCCTGTTCTCACTGTATCACGTCGCCTTGTCAACATTCCAGCCAGGGTCCCCCCAGAAGGAGGCTTCGCACCCCCCCATGCCAACCCTGCCTTCGCTGAGGCGCCATCTTAACGCCCTGGCGGCACCCATCCGGCGCCAACCAATCCTGCCGCCTTCGGCGGAATTCTTGGATCCCAGCATGCTACCTGCTCGACTGCTTGTGGTGGCTCCCCATCCGGATGACGAATGGATCGGCGCGGCAGGCTTGTTGCACTCCGCGGTCAACCGCGGAAGCGCCGCTTCAGCGGTCATTCTCACCGACGGTGCCGCCTTCGTTAGTGCCAAACGGCGCTGGGATAGGCATTCGCCGGTGCCGTTCGCCGAGGCGCGCTCAGCAGAGTCCGTTCGATTCTTGACCGATTTAGGCGTCCCCCCTGGGCAGGTGCATCTGTTGAACCTGCCCGACGGCAGACTCGCCAGTCTCCTGCGCACGACCGGCTCAGGGGCCAGCGATCCCTTTTGGGATGCGGTGACGACCTTGGCTGGTCATATCAACGCCTTCGCCCCGGAATGGATCGTGATCCCCTCGCCCTACGATTGGCACCGCGACCATTGGAGCGGTTATGTTCTGGCCAGCGCCGCAATCTGGGCCAGTACGCGTCACCGCCCGCTGCGGATCATGAGCTATCTGACCCATTGGGGAGAGTGGCCAGCGCCCCTCGGCCACCATCCGCGCTTTCAACTGGTGCCTCCCGGCGATCTGGCCGGCGATCCGGGCTGGTTGGCCTGGCCGCTTACGCCCGCCGCGCGCGAATTCAAACGCAGGGCGCTGAAGCTTTATGCAACGCAGGTACAACTGCCTAGCGAGCGCCTTTACCTGCTCGCCTTCGTCAAGGCCAACGAACTGTTTCAAACGACGGACGTGGCCGGATTTCGCCGGGAGCGGATCCACGTGACGCGAGCCGGCCGAATGCTAAGAATAGAACAAAGCGGACCGGCGGGTCCGCTATATGGTCAGTTGTGGCAAATTGATCCGACGCATGCGCGGCGGGTCCACTGGGCCGACGGATCACGGGTACACCTCTTGCCCTTACGGGCCGAGGAACCCAATCCCAGCTATTTTTTCTGGTCCCTGATCGACGGCGAAGGGGCTCTGACGGCCACGTCAGCCGGCGGAAGGCAACCGGACTGCCCGTGACACCGGGTCTAAAAGTTGAAGTTATCAGGGTCGGGACCAAGTCGATGATCCTGGTTCATCGCGTCGATGGCTTCCATATCTGCTTGAGCCAGCTCAAAATCAAATACTTGGGCATTTTCTATGATGCGCTCCCGGTGGACAGATTTCGGAATCGTCACGATATGGTGTTGCAGTTCCCAGCGCAGCACGATTTGCGCGTTGGTCTTGGCGTATTTTTGAGCCAAGGCGTCCAGCACGGGATGGGCAAGATGCCCCTGCATCAAGGGGCTCCAGGCTTCCATTTGGATCGCGTTGGCGGCACAAAATGCGCGCAAAGTCCCTTGACTGAGAAGCGGGTGGAGTTCTACCTGATTGACCATCGGCTGAACGCGGGCGACCGACAATACATCTTGCAGATGATGGACTTGAAAATTGGAAACGCCGATCGCCCGCACCCGCCCCTCGTCATACAGGTGTTCCAACGCCCGCCAGGTCTCCCGGTATTTGCCTTTCACGGGCCAGTGAATCAAGTACAGGTCGATAACGCCGAGATCGAGGCGCGACTGACTCGCGTCAAAGGCGCGCAAGGTGCTGTCGTATCCCTGATCGGAGTTCCAAACCTTGCTCGTCACGAAGATTTCCTCGCGGGGAATTCCGGAGGCACGAATCGCCTTGCCGACCCCCTCTTCGTTGCCGTATAGCGCGGCCGTGTCCACATGGCGGTAACCGGCTTCTAAGGCATCCCTCACGGCGGCTTCCACCTGGTCCGGCGGCGTGCGCCATACCCCCAAGCCAAGCCACGGCATCAACACGCCATTGACCAATTTCGTCGTATCGGCGATATGCGCTGCGATCATGTGATGTTCAACCCTCCCGTTCGTTTCAGCACTCCCTGACCCTCTTATGGTAGCACACGGCCACGATTTCCATCCATCCCATCACGGGCGGCCTGGCTATCCGGCTCCACGGCCGACAGCGTCGGCGTCGCGGGAACGCATGTCGAGGCCACCATCGCGCGGATCCGTCAGAAGTCTATGACCTTGGAGAGGGCGCGGCCGCTTTCAACGGTTCCCACCATTCGCGGTGGGCGCGGTACCACGCAACCGTCTCCCGCAGGGCCTCATCCCAGCCATGACGGGGATGCCACCCGAGTTCCCGCTCTATCCGGTTCGGATCGATGGCGTAGCGACGATCATGGCCGAGGCGATCCTCCACCCGTACAATCTGACTGGATGGCAAATCCATCCAGCGCAAGAGCGTCTCCGCCACCGCACGGTTGGAATGCTCGTTGCGCGCGCCAATATTGTACACGCGCCCCGGCGTTCCCCGTTGGAGGACTTCCCATACCGCCTCGACATGATCTTCGACAAAAATCCAGTCGCGCACATTCTGGCCGTCTCCGTACAGGGGCCAAGGCTTCCCTTCGATCCCGTTGGTGACGAACAGGGGAATCAATTTTTCGGGATATTGATAGGGACCGAAGTTATTCGAACAACGCGTAATCACCACCGACTGCCCATAGGTGCGGTGATGAGCCAAGGTCAGCAAGTCAGCGGAAGCTTTGGAAGCCGAGTATGGACTGGAAGGGTTGAGCGGAGTCTCTTCGGTAAATGTGCCTTGGTCCAAACTAAGACTCCCGTAGACTTCATCGGTGGACATCTGAAGAAAACGTTCCACGCCATATCGACGGCTGTAATGCAATAACACTTCCGTACCCAACACGTTGGTGGCGATGAAGGGTTCGGGATCCTGAATCGAGCGGTCCACGTGTGATTCGGCCGCACAGTTGATGATGGCGTCCACCGTCAGTCGGCTCAATAGCGCACGGATGGCCGCACTGTCTTGAATCTTGGTCCGTACCCATTGGTAGCGGGGACTGCGGTCATAGCCGGCGAGGTTAGCCGGGTTGCCGGCATAGGTCTGGCAGTCCACGTTGATGACCTCGACCTCGGGCTTGCCGTCCAACAACCGCCGGACAAGCGCGGAACCGATGAAGCCTAATCCCCCCGTTATCAGCACCCGCATGGCGATGCCTCCCCTCCCGATGACTTAGCGATACTGTGTCGTCCAGTCGAAGCCAATCGTCGGATCATTCCACGCCAGCCGCTTTTCGTCCGGATGGTCGGGCTGGTACGATTCGGTGGTGAAGTAGACGATCATCAGCGGTTTGGATCCCAGCACGCGATAGCCATGAACCACGCCTACGGGAATCACGATGAGGAGGGGGTTGTCTTGTCCCGGATACAGGACTTGGGTCTTGCCCGCGGTGGACGACGCGGAACGCCCATCGTACAATACCACCTGGGCGGAGCCGACCGGGAAAAACCATAAATCGTCCTGTCGCTCATGATAATGAAAGGCCTTAATGACCCCTGGATAACTCATCGAGAGTGAAGCCTGTCCAAATCGGCGCAACAGATCGTCATCATCGCGCAGAATTTCCTCGAAAAAACCCCGGTCATCCGGATGCCGAACCAGCGGTTTCACCTTAACCCCTGCGATTTGTCCCATATCGCTCAATCCAACCCCTCCTGCCTCGCACAATGCTCCAGTGTGAAGACTAAAATTCGATCCGGCTTTGATCGCCGAGCACGAGCCGCACCGTATGCGGCCGGTCCTGGCGGCCGCATACGGTTACCCGGCTGCCGATCAGGCTTTGGTCGATGCGTCCCTCAATGTTTTCCAACCGGCTTTCCGGCAACACCACGCTAAGCTCAATTTCTACGCCGCGAAGTTCCACCTTGTCTCCTATGGACGTATAGGGTCCCACGTAACTGTCCACGATGACGGCATCTTTGCCGATGATGGCCGGCCCCCTGAGCGTGCTGCGCTCCACCCGTGCCCCGGCTTGCACGGTGACTCGGCCGGTGAGGCGTGATTCGCGGTCGACGCTGCCGTCCAGCCGCGGCTCAAGGTCTTCCAAAATGAGGCGGTTGGCATCGAGAACGTCTTCCGGTCTCCCCGTGTCCTTCCACCATCCGGTCACCTCAGCCGCGTCAACCGGCTGATCGTGGTCCACCAACCATTGGATGGCGTCCGTGATTTCCAATTCGCCTCGCCATGACGGCTCGAGGTGGGCCACCGCCTCATGCACCCGGGCATCAAAGCAGTACACCCCCACCAGGGCCAGGTTGGAAGGCGGATCTTGCGGTTTTTCCACCAGGCGCACCACACGGCCCGACTCGACCACCGCCACGCCGAATTGCCGGGGGTCGTCGACTCGAGTCAACAGCACGGCAGCTGCCGGCTGGGCGGCCGCAAAACGCTCCACCAGGGAAACTACTCCGCCACGCAAGAGATTGTCGCCCAAAACCATCAGAAATGGCTCGTTCCCGAGAAACGGGCGGGCGATCTTGACCGCATGGGCAAGGCCCAGCGGGGATGCTTGGGGCAAGTAGGTAAACCGACAGCCGAATTGCGTGCCGTCACCCAACGCCTCTCTGACCAACGCCCCGGTTTCCCCCACCACAACGCCAATGTCGGTGATGCCGGCGCGAACCATATCATCGACAGCATAAAATATAATGGGGCGATTGCCGACCGGCAACAACTGTTTAGCCCCGGTGTAGGTCAACGGGCGAAGCCGCGATCCGGTTCCTCCAGCCAAAATTAAACCTTTTATAGCCATCCCTGTCCACCTTCCACCAATCGGTGCGATCTCTCTTCTTCATTCTGGATGCGACGGTAAAATTCCTTCGAAATCCCGGCGCTTTCGCCAAATTCTAACATTTTGCCGCGTTGAGTTGGAAACGAGAACATACTATAATCGCTCTTGGCCTTGTCTTGGCCGCTCGCCGGCATGGAATGATCTGAGCGCCTAGCGACCCCGGTCCATCACGGCCCCGTATGAAGGTCGTGCCTATGACACCGGGACCCGGACGTCGAATTTTTGGGAAGCAGGGCTGCCATGAAACCTCCGACCCGACTCTTCTTGATTACTACCGCCTGGACCTTCGCCTTGTTGATCGCTTCGAACTTTCTTGCGGCCTGGTTTTGGGACCTGGGCACCGGTCTGCTCCCTATCTTTGGATTCTACACCGTCTTGTTTGCCACCATGCTCTTGGGGTTTGCGCTCGCTTGGCGGTATGCCCTGCCCATGAAGAGTTCCTGGTTGATGGCCGGGGGGATCGGGCTCAATCTCTGTTTTCTCGCATTATTGCTTGTCTTGCGAACCGCCGTGCGCCACGATTATCTGCCCTTGGCCGTGCTGGAAGGCGCGTCCGCCACCGCCTACTGGCTCGCGTTCTACGTCTTGGCCGCCGTCTGGATCCCCCCGGCAGATGCGGGCTGGTATAACGGCTGGACAGGTACATTGGAAGCGATTTTGGGTCTGATCGTCCCCCCGCTAAGCGGGTGGACCATCGCATCCATGGAGGGACTTGAAGGCTATCAGGTGGTCTTCGTCGCCGCCCTGGTCAGCTTGGTCAGCTGCCTTTGGCTCATCCTGGGGGGCATACGCCACGGCAGCTTGCCCGCGCCCCAAACGGCGCGGGCCAAGAGCGCCATGGCACCTCCGGCCTGGAGACCGCTGATGTGGGGTTTTTGGGGACTCGGCCTGCGTGACGGCATATACTTTTTCCTCCCCAACGTGCTCCTGTTCATCATCAGCCGTAGCGCACTATGGCTCGGCGTCTTTGTCGCCGCCGAGGCGGCCGCTCAAGGCGCACTCTTTGGGATCCTAACCCGTCGCACTGACGATCGGACCCTATCGGCCAGCCTTCTGCTGGCCACGGTGGGCTCCATGGCGGCACTGGCCCTTCTTTGGATGCACCTGACGACGATCACCCTGTTTGCCCTGGGAATGCTCACCTCCCTAGCCTATCCGCCCTTTAAAGTTGCCTTGGAGTCTTCCGCCTTGGCGGCCATCGGCCGCTCGAGCCGCCACGAGGACGACCGCGTCCGCCTTACCGGCCTGAAAGAAGTGTGGATTAACGGCGGACGGCTCATCAGCCTGGGCGTACTCGTGCTTTTGACGATCACTGCCCGAGGCGTCCCCGCAGGCCGATTTCGTGATATTTTGGCTCTTTGGGGAATGCTCCCTCTTTTTATTTATGCCACCTACCGCCGCTATGGCCGATCCCCCATGAACTTCTCGGCGTCATCTTCCGCGAAGTAGATCGCTTTAGAATTTGGCTGGGAAGCCCAGCTATTTGGTCCCGCGGGCGCGGGCAGCGGTCGCCTCCGAGCGGCGTCCGCCCACTTCCGGTGTCACTCGGGTCCACTCACTGAAGGTCAGATGACCGAGCGTCTCCCGGATTTCCCGCATGCCACGATGCGCCATGATCTTGACCACTAGCACCGCCGCATCGTCATGACCTTCTTCCATACTATCCAGCATGTAGCTCAAGATTGATTCGGCTATCCAACCGGCGTCGGTCATCGGCAGGCGGGCCAAAAGCTCGGCTAACCGGTGATCGCCGTGAGGACCCTGTTCCTCCAAGACTCCGTCGGTCACCATGACGATCACGTCGTCGGGTTCTAGGATGTGATAGCTGGGTTCAACCCCCACCTGGTCGACGATGCCGACGGGTAGGCTTTGTCCGCGGATGATCTCTACTTGGCCGCGGCGGCGAAGAAAGCTCGGCGTCGCCGCCACCTTAATCATCTCCGCACCGCCGCTTTGACGGTCCAGGACGAGCAAGTCCAGGGTCGCGAATTGGTCCTCAACCGATCGCAAGAGGAGGGTGGTGTTCACCGCATGCACGGCCAGCGGGGACGAAAAACCCGCCTCCAATAGCTGACCGATCAGGGCCATGGCCGTCCCGCTTTCCCACGCGGCCTTAGCGCCCACCCCCATGCCGTCCGACAGTCCCATCAACACGCGATAGTTGGCCAGATCCTTGACCAACGCGGTATCGCCCGAGATGGTGCCCCCGGCCCGTGGCCGCTGGGCGACGGCTACCTTGTAGTCGAGTACGACCTTGGCTTGCCGGTACTGAAACGGCAGGCCGTGCCAGTCGACCGCCATGGCGGACAGAATCTCGGCCACGCCCCGAAGCTGTACCTCGGCCAAGGCTCGGCTTTCTCGCACCCGCTGCCGATACCCGGCGTGCTCCCGTTCCTTGTCTTTGGCCGCATTCACCGCGGCCGCCAGTTGCTCGCGACGGATGCAGCGTCTAGCCAGATCGCCCGCCACATCTTCGACCCCAACCCGCCGGTGCTCTGCCAACGCCGTCAGGTCCAGCGTCCCGCGATATGAGCGATAGAAGTTGTCCTCCCAGCACGTTCGATATAGCGAACAGCGCCGGCACACCGCTTCCACGACCATTTCGCTGACTTGATTCTCGGGGCTCGGTTCCTCGTCGTCGACGTGGAAGGCTTGCGCCATTTCCGCCATCACGCGCGAGATGCGCGCCATTTGGTCGGGGAGCGACGTCTCTTCATAACCCGCCATCAGGTTAGTCGCCAAACGGGACAGTTGCCCAACCCATCCTGGTGGGACCATCTGCCAGACGATGGCCGCAGCCAGCACCGATGGGCCCATATGCTGAAAAGCCGCCCAGGGAAGAATCAGCAGCGCATAACCGACCACGCCCAGCACGAGTCCTAAGCCCGCCCAGCGCCAATGATGCCGGCCCATGCTGCCGGCCGCAAATCCGCCGGCCACCAAAAGCCCCACACTCGCCCCACCAACTTCGCCGCGCAAAACGAGGGTCAACCCCAGCATGGCGCCCGCTAGCGCCCCGAGCGGGGCGCCGCCCGCCACCGCGGCAACCAGCACCAGGATCGCCCCAGCCAGAAAGCTGAGATTGAACCAGCCGGTGTGAAAGCCCGCGAGCCCTGCAATGACGGCCGCGAGCCCCGTCAACAATAGGACGAACGTTGTCCGGTCGCTGGTTCCTCGTTCCACCTGGCCCCATTCTCGCAACAAGCCGACATAAAGCGCAACCGAACCTGCCCCCGCCAGACCCGCCCAGATGACCGCCCATTGGGACAGGCTGGGTTCACCGGCCCAAAACATCAACGCCCCGCCAAAACCGACCAACGGCCAGAGCAGCCAGGCCCCCCCCAAGACGCGATGGGGCAGGGGAATGGCCACCGCCAAGACTAAAAAGGCCAGGCCGCCAACCCAAGATGTCGCCAGCACCGTGCCCGCAAACCCGCCCAACACGGCATAGAGAAAGCGTCGACGACGAAATTGCCAGACGCTGAGAACGAATAACCAGGCAAATGGCGCACTATGTCGATAGATCAGGGCTTGTCCCAAGATGAATCCGACGACCACGATCAGAGCCGGAAGTGCTGAGCCCGCCCATCGGCGCATCTCCTCACCGGCGGCATGCACCGCCTGCTCACGACGAAAACTCCATGGTGCGGTGTTTTGGGTCATAACACTCCCTCCCCTTCCCAAGCCTATCGAAAAGATCAGGAATTGTGTGCCACATAATGGAAGGCAGAAGAGGGTTTTTGCCGACAGCGATCGCGGAAAAATTCCTTGCGGTGCACGGACTCTAATGGTTGCGGTTGACCCGGTCGGTCGTCAGTGGGGGCAACGCAGGCTCGGACCCGAGCACGCAGCCCAGCGATGCTCCGCTGCGTCTTCTCCACATAGTTAGGTCAAGGAAACTGCCCGCCTTGGGCAATGGGTTGGTCGGGCTGAAGCCCGGCACGAATCTTAGCAGCTTCCAGCTGGATGAATTGTTCCAATAACCAATGCAGCTGTTGCAAGGAAGCCGCGGCTAACCCTTGGGCGGGCCAGAATTTCACCGACTGGATAGCGCCAACTTTCCACAGCGCACCGCCCACGGAACCCGGCGTCCGGATTTCCCGCACTGGGCGCTTCGAAGATAGATTCACAGAAATGGCGTATTGCCGCAAAGCGGAATAGGGAACATACCGTTTCGGTCGTTTCAACGGAAACCGCTCAAGGATTCGCTGGAACGCTTTCCAGGTGACCTGACTCTTTTGACTGCGACGACTCAGCGTGCGACGCCAATAACGCGTCGCGACCCGGTAGACCTGGTACCACTGCCGCCAGTTCCCGGCCATACCAAAGCACGCCTAAGAGGCCTTGCAGGAGTTGGTTAATCCACCGGACTTGGTCTTCTACGCGGTCATGGCGAATTTCGCGCGTGCGCGCTGGCAAACGCTGAATCGTCCGCCGCACCCGCGACTTCTCGGTTTTCCTCCCTAGCATGAAGCCCCCCGTTGGTTCCGGGTGCAATAGTGGGTGAACCCGAGGAAATACAGGGTCTCCGGCTTCGCCCCCGGTGCTGGACGTCTCGCTGAGCAAACCGCGCCCAAAGGCAATCAGGCGCGTTTTGGTCGATTCCAATGCCAGGTGGAACGTGTTGAGCCGTCGGCTCAACACCGCCTGAAAACGCTCGCCATCTCGACCATACCGGAAGCAAACGATAAAGTCATCAATGTAACGAATGAGGTACGCCTCGCCCTCCATCCGGGGCTTAATGGCCTAGGCTGGGAAAAATCTTGCCCTCTTCCAGGACCGGGCCATACACATAGAACATTCCTCCTCAAAAGATGGATGAATGTACCATGGCGAACAACCGAAGACTTGTTCCCACAAAGTTTGCCAATTGCCGCGGCTTCGGTATTTAAAAATCTTTATAACCGGATATATACTGCTCGCGGGTCAAACTTTACGTTTTAAGCGGCGGACTTGAACCGTTGAAACTTACGCAAGGTATCGAGCCGTGATTTGTGGACGGTGGAGATCTCGTTCAAACATTTAGTAATCGCCTCAGAAAATCCCGAAAATTGCTCGTAATAGACCGAGTTGAGGCACTCGGCTTGGACAAATTTCCAAAGTCGTTCGATCAGGTTCAAGTTCGGAGAATAGGGCGGCAAAAAAGCAACTGAATGCCGAGTGCTTCCGCCTTTTCCCGCACTAACGCACAACGTTGGTAGGCAGCATTATCCAACACCAGTGTGATCGGGAGATCGTTAAATTTCTCATGGATTTTCGCCAACAATGCGACCACCGACGCGGAGTTGCTATAGCCCGTGTTCGTGATGGTGACCACTTCGTGCGTCAGGGCATGGAGGGCCCCGAGGACATTAAAACGTTGGCGGCCCGATGGCGTGCGAATAAACATCCGGACCTGACACCACAAGTACTCCAAAAAGGCAGCCATCACAAAATGCGCGGCATCTAATGAACAGCACGTGGCGTTGGCCCGCTTTGGCTTCTTGGAGCACGGGCTCTAGTTGATCCGTCAGAAACTTTTCCGGATTGGCCTTGGCGGGAATGGGGGGCTCCCTTGCGGCATTTAAACCCTAAACGTTGGAGGTATGCCCGCACTTGACTCGGGCTGCGTTGCAGCCCGTTGAGCCGACGGATCCGATGCTGGGCTTCGTGCACACTCCGCGGGGGCGTTGGTCGAACTCCTCCCGCAGCGAGCCCCGATGTGCCTCCAAGTCGCTCGTGCTACCGCCGACCGAAAAGTGTTTCAGCGCCTCGATGCCGCCGCCCTGGTACGCTTTGAGGTAGGTGCGAACCGTGGTTTCACTGCATCCGGCCACCCGAGCGACGACCGATCGCGACAAGCCGAGAGCCGTTAACGGGACCGCCGCCATCGTCATTTGAACCCTGGGGTGAGGATGGTGAAAGTGTTCATAGCGTAACGCTTCGATCTCGTCCTCGGTGCGAGTCAGGTGAATCACGAAATTCCCTCCTCGAATGGACTGGGATGTCTTCCCATCCCAGCCTGCCGAAGAGGCTGCACGATGTCCACTGGGATCTAATCTTTGGTGAATCGACGGATTAAAAAACGTAAAGTTTGACCCGCGGGCAGTATATACTGCTTTTTTTCCACACCCTATACTGAAGAAAACGCTCATCCCCGATGCAGGAGGACTTTTCATGGATACCGAAAAACGCGAGCTCGCCGACGTGCTTTTCGCGCAATTAACCCATCACCCCACCGCTTCGGACGCGGATTTCACGGCCTGGCTCCGTCAGCTTCCTCCGCACCCCGCATCCTGGGACAACGCCATCACGCAAAGCGTTTTGGATCGCTGGCTGCGCTCTCGCCCATCCTCGCCGTTAGCCGCGCTCGCGCCCAGCAAGGTTCGAAACCGCAATACAAACCCGCCAGCCTTCAACGCCGAGCAACACGCCTTGCTTAAAGCCCAGCGTAAAGCCCAGAAGTTGGCCCGATCGCAACGAAAAGCGTGGAAACACGTTTATCTTCAACAATGCGTCGATTGGCTTCGCGCGCATCCTTCCGACGCCGTCAACGAACAGGGCCACGTGCTCTTGACCCCCGTTTCCGCCGCGGTGCCGGTTCCCGTCGTGGACGGGGATCCCCTTCCCATGAGCTTAAACGAAATCCAGCAATACCTGGTGGACCACAAGCTAGCGGTTTGGGACTCCGAGGACCAAGTCCTCTTGACCCCGGAAGCGCATGCCCAAAAACAGGCTCAACGCCAAGCGGAGAAAGCAGCCGCCCATCTGCAATGGTGCTCTCTCGCGATCGCCGCCCTCGATCTTCACCGCACCGAGTGGTTGGACGGGCCCGGGGTGCCTGAAGCGACGCTCTGTACGGTCGCCCAAGCCCATACCACCAAAGAAGTGAAGGCGGTCCGTCAATGGGCGGCACGGGTCGGGCTTGTTCCGTGGACTGTCGGGTTCCACCAGAGATTCTATGGCAGTACCGATGCGGCTGAGAAAGCCCGGCGTGAAGCCGAACGTGCCGCCTATCACACGTTTCTTGTTCGGCACCATTCCACCGTCGAGCACACGCGGTCCGCATGGCGGGCTTTAGGCCTTCCGGGCGATCCGCCTCCGTCCGAGACGTTTTGGGCGCCAACGGACCAACTTCCCGTCTTCACGGAAGGTGCCCGGCCCTCGCAATACGGCTTCTGCACCCTCGCGCAAGCGGGGTTACGCCGGGTGCCGCGCGGCATTTCCGCCATTGCGACGCTGCAAACCGAAACCGGCTGGTTTAGCCATCACCGCTATATCCCCTTGTACCGCACCGCTGATCTGCAACCCCACAGTACCCAACTCTTGGTATCCCCGGAAACCGCCGCCGTGCCCTTCCGATTTTCCCCTCCGCATGCCCGTCAGGTCCTCTTGCATGTCGGCCCCACGAACGCCGGCAAAACCCACGCCGCGCTGCATGCGCTGGCCGACGCGCAACAAGGAGCCTATCTTGCCCCGCTCCGCCTTTTGGCGTGGGAGGCCTACGAACGCCTCAACGCCCTGGGGTGTCCCACCCGGTTGCTTACCGGGGAGGAGTCGCTCGACACCCCGAACGCCCAGGTGGTTGCCGCCACCATCGAAATGCTACCGCCCGCTTCGTATGATACGGTGGTGGTCGATGAGGCCCAATTGATCGCCGATCCGTCCCGGGGCGGAGCCTGGACCCGTGCCTTGGCGCTCACCGATACCCACACGCTGCATGTGTGCTGTACCCCGGAAGCCGCCCCGTTCTTGGCCGGCCTGTTCGAACATTGGGGCGATACCCTGACCATCATCGATTACGACCGACTTGTGCCGCTTGCGCCCGATCCGGAACCGATGACGCTTCGCGCGTTGCCCCCGCGTTCCGCGGTCATTGCCTTTTCCCGCACGGCGGTCCTGCGATGGAAAGCCGCGATTGAACAGGCCCATCCTGATGCCACCTGCGCCGTCATTTACGGAGCATTGCCTCCCGACCTGCGCCGCGCTCAAGTCGAGATGGTGCTGTCGGGCAAGGCGGCCTATGTTGCGGCGACGGACGCTATCGGCCTCGGTCTCAACCTGCCGTTGGATCATGTCTATTTTGCCGAAGCGGAAAAATATGACGGCACCCAGCGCCGCGCGCTCACCGGCGCGGAACTTCGCCAGATTGCCGGACGGGCCGGACGCTTTGGCTTGGCGGCCGGAGGAACCTTTGGGGGCTTAAGCGATTCGGTGCATCGCACGGTGTGCCGGTTGGCCCTTGCCGATCCCGTTCCCGTACAACGCGGCGTGTGGCACCCGGTGTTCTCCGATCTCGCCCCTTGGCCTTGGCGGCTGGGCGCTCGTCTGCGCGCTTGGCGCACCACCATCCCTCCGATTCTCCCGAACGCCATCCGCCTTGCCTCCCTCGACGACATGTTGCGCTTGGCCGACCTTTTGCCCGCCCCGATCGAAGCGGCGGATCCCCGCCGGGCCTTCCGGTTATTGATGGCTCCGGTGTCCCACGAAACCTTGCCCTACTGGACCGACGCCGTACGCCGCAAAAGGATGCTCAAACCCCCGCAACCCTTTGGCCAACCCATTGTCGACGATGCCACCTTGGAGGCCGCCGAACGCTCGCTCCATGAACACGACCTCTGTTTATGGTTCGCGCGTCACGATCTCTTCCGATCCCTTCCGGATCTCGACGCCCTTCGCCGGCAACGTAATCACCTTGCCAAGGCGATTCACTACGCGTTGCGCGACCGACACGTTTTCGGACGCTGTCGCGCGTGTCATCAACCCGTGCCTCCCACGCATCCCTATCCGCTCTGCGACTCCTGCTATCATGCTCAGCGCTCGTATTCGTCATCCTGGCGTCATGGCCGGGATGCCTGGGATGCCTGGGATGATGATTAGACGGCCCGAGCGCCCCGGATGGTTCCGCACAGCAACGCCAGCCGGTATCCGGAGGAAATTCCACCGATGATCCCCCCGCAGTTAGGTTCTCCATTGCCCCAGAGGCCCGCGAGGCACCTGGGCTCCCTCTTCACAGGGCATGCTATACTGAAAAGAGAAGGAAGAGACTCCGGCAGTGTTCGAGGCGAATATTCCTTTGTCTTGGGGTTTTCACTTGCTCCAGGAACGGCATCGCATGGAAGACAAGCTCGCATCCAAGCTCGACACCGCCAACACTCGAATTGATGGCCTTCAATACTGGTATGGAGCCACCCTCGCCGTCATTATCGTCGGCTTGGTGACTGTGCTGTTCGCGGATCCCTAACTTCCGTGCGTATTTAGAAGAGCAAGCGTATCCGCTCCGGGATGGTATGGGTTTGGGCCACTCGCTTCCGCTGTAGAGGCATTTCCTTTAGTCGCTATCCGGCGGAATTAGGAGAAGCTCATCGCACGGGACGCGGATAGCGCTGCGCTACCGGCACGTCTGACGAACGCGCCAAAGGTTCTCCGCTTGCGCAACTGCACGCCAGCGGACCTGGCGGTGATTCGGAAACCCGCCGGTTCGTGTTTCCCTCACCGCTACCGCAGAAATCCCGACGCCTTATCATCATGACAGCGCCGAAAACTTACGATGCACGCCCCACGACGATTTATCCCAGGTGTTTTGACTAACTCTTTTTGTCATGGGTTTGACTAATTGTACTGTCGTCGTGACGTTCCGATGGGGGAGTGAATATTGCAGGCTCCGGGTTCTCCCCCGGTCATTCGCGCTTCGGTGTAGGCCGTGGGTTTTTGCCGTACACCAAACGCGAATCGCAGCCCATTGGGCTGATTCTACGGCGCTCCATGGGCCACGATTCTGTCAATTTTGGTGGCAGTTGGGTTAGTTGAAGCGGTGACCATGAGCATTAGCGCCAACACCCAGGACCGACATTTTGTGCGCGCGGCGTCCTGGCCAATACCCAATACCCGGTCCGCAACGTCTCGTCCCCTCCCCCAGCCTTCCGGCCGGGGGTTTTCGCGCAGGGCCGATCATTTCTAGGCAAGCTCTGATGACCCGAACGCTCCCACATTCTTCACGGACTGGATTGTGTGTTCACCGATACACCCGGGACGCGGACATTCTTCTTGCCCCCGGCGCGCTCAATGCACAGCCGCTCAACGGAATGACTATCGACGAGTCTCTGAGGGGGTTGGCGTCCTGCAAGCCCTGCATTCTAAGGATATTCCCGTATCGCCGCCTGAATGCCGTCCACCACTTTCTTCCGAAAGTCGGTGTATTCATGCCTTTGTTTCCCACCACGTGGAACGATGCCGTCCGCCAGATCTTCGCCAATCCGTATGGCCTCCTGGTGCGCAAACAATCGGACTATGGGCGCGGCAACATTGCCGTCTTCGTCGAACTCGGCGTCCTCGTCCGTCTCAGTGATCACCTCGAGCGTCTCAAACATCTTCAGTTCACGCACGATACCGAAGGTCATGTCATTCCCCGCACCGATTTGCCGCACAACGAATCCATCGATGACTCGTATCGCGATCTCCTCAACTACGCCCTCATTGCGACCATGATCCGCCACAGGGATGGGAATCGACCGTTTGACGCCAGCGATTCGGCGTTGTCCCCAGAGCTCGCGCCCTTGGCCTAACCTTTCCTTTCCATCCACCCCTTGCGGCGGGCGTAGTATACTGTAAGGAGGAAAGCGCATGCAAGCAAAGGAGGCCTCCGCTGTGGCCGAGGAATCTTCCGGATTGCCGCCCGCAAACACGGTCGTCGAAATGCCGTGGGTGCTGATCAGCAATCAAATCCAGCAACTCAGTTCGCAAATGAACGAACGCTTTAATGATCAGCGGTTGCGGTTTGACGATCGATTCGATGCCATCGACAAGCGCTTTGCCCAAGTCGATCAGCGTTTCGATCAAGTCGATCAACGCTTCGAGCAAGTCGATCAACGCTTCGAACAAGTTGATAAGCGCTTTGAGCAAGTTGATAAGCGCTTTGAGCACATCGAACATCGCATCGATCAAATCGAAGGGCGCTTGGCGTTTCGCAACAGTACCTGGTTGACCATCATCATCGCGATGCTGACGCTCATTCTCGGTGCTTTCGTCTCTCCGAAGTTCTAACGGGAACCCTCGGACCCAGAACTCCTCACCGCGTGATAAGTACCAACCCCAATTGGAACCACGCCACCAAGAACTCAAAGGGCCGATCGCGGTTGCCCCGGTATTGCTGAAAGACAACGCACGCATCGAGGCTACGGTGTCTCGAGTTTCTGGCGTTGTTGATCCGGGCCCTCATCGAGCGGGAAATCCGGCAGGCGATGGCCCGGGAACTCTTGGCCGAACTCGCTTCTATACCCTGAAGATCGGGGATGTGCCGCGCCGACGGCACCCCGGGTGCTGGCCATCTTTGATGATCTGCCCCGGCACCGCCTCTTTTACGGCGAAACCCTCGTGCAAAGCTTTCCGCCTGAACTCAGTTCGCTCCACCACCCGGTGCTCACCTTGCTTGACCTCCCCTCGTCCGTCGACACCGCCATAGGAATTCGCGGGCTGATCTTTCGGATGGGGGAAGAAATGGTCTCTGAAATGTGCGGAAAAAGAGATATAACGCAACATACATGATCGGTTAACTCAGGTGACAGGGATCGGGCCTTAAAATCGCTAGGGTTATATGGGTTAACGAGGGCTATAGCGTGCCCAAACCGCCGCATTTTTGCCTTTTACTCCCACCCGCCCATCCAACCTGAGTTATCTGGGGATGTATGTAACGCAAAGCCTTGAAGACTTTTTAATCCTAAATAAAGAGCCACCGGGCTTCGGTGCCCACGCCTTAAGGCAGGGGTTTTACGTCCGATTTTGGCAAAACGTCCCCGGCGGCGATCGAGACGGCCGCCGCGGAAGATCTATCTTTGGCCGCAAAGGCCCCGCCGTTCGGTGGCAGAGCCGGTGCCCTCTGCCTGGCCGCTCTATAGCACCCGCGCGGGACCTGGATTAAGGGGCTGTGGCACGGGTATTTAACACCTCTTCTTCCCATCGGTCCACGCGATTTCCGCAGCGTGCGGGATTCATCGATCGGCTCGCAACCTGGGTGATCAGGCGCCGAAAAAGCGTGCTTCGAGGGCCATTTTGCCAACCAGTTCCGGCGCCCCCGGCGACAACTTGCGTGTTGTTCGCGTTAGCGCACGCTTGGTTTTTCTAAGCGCCTCGCTCGACATTCCGGTAATCAGACTTTGCCACTCCTCAACCACCCGATCCAGTTCTCGGCGCCCCACGATACGATGCACCGCTCCCAGCACAACAGCATCGCTCCCCCGCATAAATTCCCCCAAAAAGAGCAATTCACGGGTTTTGGCCTCGCCAAACGCGCTCAATAAGCGGCCGGCAAAGGTCTCCGAGATGGCGATGCCGAGCCCGGTCACCGGCATCCCCAAACGGACGGTGTCATCGGCCACCCGCAAGTCCGCGGTCAAGGCAAGCGCCAAGCCGCCACCCAGCGCAAAGCCGCGCAGGGCACAGACGACCGGCACCTCAATGGCTTCCATCGCCACCAGGGCACGCTCCATCTGGTTCAGCCCGGCCTGGGCCTGGATCAAGTCCAAGCTCACCAATTCTCGGAGGTCATAGCCAATGCTGAATTGCCGACCGGCCCCTTCGACCACGATCACCTTTAGATGATCGTCTTCGGCCAGACCGAGGGCATGTTCCTCCAACTGTTCCCACATGGCGCGGTCCAAGCTATTGTGGAACGAGGCGTTTTGAATCACAATCCTCGCACGCTGTCCCATCCGGATGCATTCAACCATCCCCAAGCCGATCCCTTCACCTCCCGCAACCCCCACTATCTTCATCCATTATACCTCTGCCGACTCGGGTGTCAGGCATATTTGCCGCGTGAACCCGCTTGGGCCTAGGATCCATCTGGGTCACCGCTGAGCGCGTTTCCTCCATCCGAAGTCCACCCGCGCACCGAACTACAGCTTGCGCAGTATCGTCGAAATACTTGCGTCGTCGTATTCTACCAGCAGGGCTTTCAGGTATTCCAAAATCGCGTCCCGCAGATCGGGGCGCCCAAGCCCTACCTCAATCGTCGCCTTGACAAATCCCAGCTTTTCGCCGACATCGTAGCGCTTGCCAATATAGGGAACGGCAATCAGCTGCCCCTCCCGGGCCAGCCGGTCAAGCGCATCGGTGAGTTGAATCTCTCCACCGGCACCGGGTTCCAAACCGTCCAACGCGTCGAAGACGCTGGGTTCCAAGACATAGCGGCCCATAATCGCCACCGGCTGGGCGTCAGCCGGCAACGTCCGCGGCTTTTCCACCAAATGGGAGACGCGCAAGACGCCATCTGCGGTCCAGCTGCCGAACGCGATGCCGTAGCGCGAAGCCTCCTCCCGGTCGACGCGCTGTACAGCCACGACCGAGATCCCCGGTCGCCAGCGTTCGATCAACTGGCGCAGGACTGGAGGTTCGCCCACCATGACGTCATCGCCCAGCAGCACACAAAACGGGTTCGCCCCGACGTGGCGCCGAGCAGACAAGACGGCATGGCCGAGGCCCATCGGCACCTTTTGGCGAATAAAGTGCAGGTCGGCCAAGTGGCTCACGGCTTGGACGACCTCCAGCAAATCCATTTTGCCCTTAGCCCTTAAGAATTCTTCCAACTCGGGTGCCCGATCGAAATGGTCCTCAATGCTACCCTTGTCACGACCGATAATGACTAAGATATCTTCGACGCCCGACTGCTTAGCCTCTTCCACAACGTATTGAATCGTTGGGGTGTCGATCAAGGGCAGCATTTCCTTAGGTTGCGCCTTGGTCGCCGGCAAGAAGCGTGTTCCGAGACCAGCGGCAGGAATGACCGCCTTGGTGATCATGGGAAGTTCCTCCTTCGTCTGTATCCCTTGGCTGATGCCTGGTCACATGCTAAGCCGCCGAATGGTTAGAGCAGATGCTCATGACGGCCCTCTTTGAGCGCCTGGACCACTTGCCGAACGTCTTGGGCACGCTCGGGGGGCAGGATCAACACCGCATCGCGCGTCGCCACCACCACTAAATCTTTTACCCCGATAAACGAAACCACCGGCCCTTCGCTAATCGCCGTCACATTTTCACTGTCGACGAACACGGCGTGCCCGCGGGCGGCATTCTTCTCATCGTTTCGGGGCAAAAGCCGGGCCAAGGCGGCAAAGGTTCCCACGTCGTCCCAGCCGATATCCGCCGGCAATACATACATGGGGTGAGCCTTTTCAAATATTCCGTGGTCGACGGATACCTGCGGAAATCTCGGAAATACGGCATCGAGTCGGCTCGGATCTTGCTGGATAAGCTCCAAGCCCTGGTACACTTCAGGGAGATGCACTTTAACTGCCTGCAAAAATTCCTGGGCCGGGAAAACAAACATCCCCGAGTTCCAATAGTACCCGCCGGAGGCAACCATCGCTTCCGCTTGTTCCAACGGAGGCTTTTCGACAAACCTGGCCACCCGTTGGATGGCTGGACTGACCCCTTCGCCGTCTTGCTCAATGTACCCGTACCCCGTTTCGGGGTGACTGGGCACGATGCCGAACGTATAAAATCCTCCATGCGTCTCGGCCTGCTCAATCGCCATGCGCACTAAACGGCGAAACTCGTCGGTCCGACGAATCATATGATCCGATGGCAACACCGTGATCACGGCTTCGGGGTCAAGCGCAAAAATTTCGAAGGCCGCCCAAGCAATCGACGGCGCGGTGTTTCTCCCCACCGGCTCACCCAATATTTGGGATGTCGGCATGAGCGGAAGATTTTCCCGAACCTTGCCGACATAATCTCGGCCGGTCACCACCCAGGTGTGGGCGTCATCGATCAACGGCTTCAATCGCTCGCGGGTCGTGCGCAACATACTTTCGCTGCCGACCAGGGACAAGAACTGCTTAGGGTGCATCATCCGGGAAAGAGGCCAAAAACGCTCACCGCGTCCTCCCGCCAATATTACCAACCAACGTGCCAAATGCCTCGACTCCCTTGCTGCAGTGCGGCTGCAGTACTGGATTCCTTAAAATTGAAACGTGACAGGCAAACTCCGTAACTTCGGGCGGTTGCTGAACAGGATCATTCGGGATCCACGACAAAAATCCCTGCTAACCTTCCCCATCGTAATGGATTTCCCTGCGCGCTCCAAAGATCGCGCCAATCTTGGTGAATTTCTTCCAGCCGTCGTATACAATAAACGCTAGACAAGAGGAGGCTATGATGGCGTTTATAGACCGATACAACCAGGGAATTCGGGCCGTGGAACATCGGATGGTCGACCTCACCGAGATGGCATCGAACATGTTGGGTCGAAGCCTTGAGGTGCTCCTGCGAGCCGACCCCGACGGCGCTCAGGAGGTCATCGACTATGATGACGTTGTGGACGCAGAGACGGATCGCATCGAACAGGCAGCGATCGAACTCATCTCCTTGCAACAACCCGCGCAAGAGGACCTACGCGTGCTGACGGCGGCGCTGCGCGTGGTGCGCGACCTCGAACGCATCGGCGACTACGCCTGTGATATTGCCGAAATTGCGCAAGAACTGGAGAGTACCCCGGACTTGAAACCGTTGGGCGATGTTTCCCGAATGGGCGACTTGACCCGAAGCATGCTGCGCCGGGCGGGAGAGGCCTTCGTCAGCAAGAATCCCCAGATCGCCTATGAGGTGAGTCGGCGCGATGATGCCGTCGACCAACTCTATCTGAATCTCCACCATGAGCTGATGGACGTTATGCGGCGCGACCCGTTGAAGGTCGCACAGGCCGCCAACCTGCTATTGGTGGCGCGCTACCTGGAACGCGTTGCCGACCACACCGTCAATTTGGCCGAAATGACGATCTATATGGCTCAAGGGGTGCGCCAGCCATTTCGGCACTCCCCACGCTCGGCGAATGCAGAAGCCGTACGGAAAAGTCCCCCCCCTAAATGACGGCGGCGTCACTTTTTCTCGCCTGGATTGGATTATTGGGCGGACTCGCCCTCTTTACCTTTGGCCTCAATCAAACCAGCGATAGCATTCGCGCCTTGACCAGCGGCGTCTTGCGCCGCCGTCTGAGCAGCGTTGCCCGCACCCCATTGGGTGCCGTGGGAACGGGCTTCTTGGCCACCTTGCTGGCCGGCTCGTCAAGCGCCATCACGGTGATCACCGTCGGCTTGGTCAATACGGGGCTGCTCTCTCTGCGCCAGGCCTTTGACGTCATCTTGGGCGCCTCGGTCGGCACGACCCTCACGGTACAGTTGATTTCGCTGAACATCACCACCTATGCGCCCTTGCTTCTGTTTGCCGGCGTCGTCTGGATGCTCGTCGAGCGAGGCCGGGATGCTCCGCGCCTTGCTCCTATGTTATTGGGGCTCGGCTTCATTTTGTACGGAATGAATCGCATGGTGGTCTCCGTGCACACCCTGGCCGGTCTGAGTTGGGTGCACCAAAGCTTGAACGTCCTCAACGGCCTCCCCCTGCTAGCCGGAGCCCTGGCCTTCATGGCCACTGCCGTCATTCAGAACTCGGCTACCATCATCGCCCTGGCAATGACCTTTCAAATCCACCACCTGGCCACGCTGCCCACCGGATTGGAGATGGTGCTGGGCGCCAATCTCGGCTCCACCGCGGCGAGCGTCTATACGGCCCTGTTGGGCGGGTCGCGCGCGGCCAAGCGTACGGCACTCGGCTATTTCTTGATGAAGTTGGCCGGCGCCGTGGTTTTCACGGTGGGCGCGAAGGTGTTTGCCCACGCCGTGATGGCCGTCGATCCCAGTCCAGCCCGCACCCTGGCCGACGCCCATTCGCTTTTCAATCTCGTCTTGGCTACGGCCTTTTTGCCCCTCACGCCTTGGCTGGCCGGATGGTTAAGCCGCCTCTTACCGGACCCAAAACCGGTGCCGATTACCCGCCTCGATCCCGCCCTGCTCCAGCGGCCATCGGCCGCCCTGCCCCAAGTCCATTCTGAAATTGGCCGCATGGCGCTCATCATCGACGAGCGTTTGGTCGAACCGCTGGCCCCGTGGCTGTTTCAGCCGCGAGACGATGAAGAGCGGCGGCTCCGCCAGGCCGAAATGGAAATCGACCTGCTGCATGACGCCATTACGCATTATCTCGTGAGTTTGGGCAGAACCCAGCGGCTGAATGAGGCCGACCGCACGCGCCAGATTGAGCTCTTTTATCTGACCAACCGTTTAGAGCATCTGAGTGATAGCGTGATCAAGGTCATCGACACCCGAGTCAAACTCAGCGGTCGGGACTTTACTTGGACGCCTAAACTCGCTGGGCACGTACAAGAACTTATGCATGAGATCCAAATCCACTGTCGTGCGCTAGCCACCGCCATCTCTACCCGCGACGCGGAAGCGCTGCGCTCCGTGGTGCAAAAAAACCCTGAATTGCGACAGCGTGAAACCTCCGTGCGCCTGTACATTTTGACCCACGGTCCCGAATTCGAGCGGCGTGCCCTGGCCGCTATCTTGGAGCTTTCTGATGATTTGGGGATCCTCGCGGCCCGAATCGGCGAGGTGGGCCGAGCGGCTTTGGGTATCGTTTGATTGCACCAGCCGGGAAGTCCCATGAACTTCTCCCCCGCCTGGCTAAGCCCAAGGTGGGGGTTTCTGGATGGATTCCCAGAAGTTCCTGGCTCATCGATCGCTGCACGGGAGGCTGTGGGCCTCCCGCGTCTTCCACCATCGCCCCCGGGCGCCACTTCAGACCGCTGGTCTCGTCATCGATTTGCGGGAGGAACCAGAATAACTCATTGGGTCAGCCACACCGCCTGCCGTCCGATCTTGCCGGGAACGCGCTCGCCGTTTGCCTCCAATCGATCCGCCCACCCTGAGTTTCTGAAAGAAGCGGCTGTACGCTTGGCCGACGAATGTGACCGCCCCATTGCGGAGGCGGCACCGCTTCGAGAAAGGCCGTGGGGTCGGTAATGAACCGGCTGTACGGTGGATCCAGGACCTCCATCCCGGCCGTGCCCACCATCCGCCGCTGAAAGCGCCGGTAATCCCGACTCCCGACCTTCTTGCACTATAGCCACTGAGCATGCAAGCCCCCCGGGCTAGGACGATCGGTGGCCCTGACCTCCGCTTCGGGCGCCTTGAGCCCGTGAAACCATGAGCGTAATCACGGCCATCGCCAACAGGAAGGGGACGATAACTCCGTGGTCAATCAGCAAGTCGATCAGGTTTTGCAAGATGAAGGCGACCACCGTGCCCAGCGCTCCCAGGCTTAAGGCATACCAGAAGGGATCCTCCAGCGACCTCAGACTCTCTCGCACAGCTCGCCAGCCTGACGTCAGCCACCGCCATTCGAGCCAAATTCCGGCGATGAAGCCACCGACTCCAAGGTCTGCGCCCCACTCGAGGAACAAGTCGTGAGCCATGGGCGGGATCCCCCCCACCAAGTGACGGGGACGGTGATGTTGAATATAGATGTGGAAATTCCCCAGACCCACACCGAGTAAAGGATGTCTTAAAAAGGCCTGGATGGCGCTGCCCCAGATAATAAAGCGCTGCTGCACGTCATAGTATTTATGCGGATGCAAGATCACTTCGAAGATCGAAAAGACCTTGGTCAAGGTATTCGCGTGCGCCAACACTCCAATCGGCTTATGCGCGTGGTGCTGCGTGGTTAACCGCAAAGCCGACACCTTGCTGTGGGCCACCTGCGTCATGGGCAACCCAGACATCCTGGGGCTCGCGACTAAATGATGGTAAAACGGCTTGAGATCGATCTTACCGACCAAATCCACCAGAGCAAACACAACCACCGGGATTGCCACCGCGTACGGCAACAGCGGCGCCAGAACCCGCTTCCCTTGCGTCAGCACGGCGACGACTCCCATCGCGACGACGGCGCCGGCGTCGGAAACCCAGGCTCCCCGTGAATACGAGCTGATCACCCCGACGGTGATGATCACTAGGCCGACGGTCAACCATCGCTTCGGCAGATCCTTGGGGCCGAGGGCCACCAGCGCAGCCACCATGGGAAAGAGATCCGCGTTAAATCCCCCGAAGGGGTTCGGTTGCCCGAACAAGGAATCCGCCCTCACGTGGAACACCGCGATCTGATTGGAGAGCGGACCGGCCCCGACCAGAAATTGGCCGAATCCGTAGAGCGACAACACGGAAGCCGCCGCCAGCAAAGCATAAATATAGAGCTTCCATACCCCGGCATGGAGTCCCGTAAAGCGCGCCACCCCGATGATCACGACAAAGAATTCCACATACTCCAAAATCTTAATGATGGTGCCCACGTGGCTCAGTGAGGTGGCCAGAGAGAGGACCGAGAGCCCGCACAACAAGACCAGCGCCCATCGGTAAGCTCTGGGGAAAAACAGATCCCAGGCCTTTTGCCAAAATTCGGCCAGCGTGGGCGCCGATTGCCAGAGCTGGTACACCACGGCCAACACCAGCAAAATAGCCATGATGTCGGATACATAAAGCTTATGCGCATGAACGACAACTTTCAGAGGAATCGGAGCCATCACGATGTAGGTCGCCAAGGCGATCGGAATCGTCTGGGTCAGCACCCAGGTGAACCCTATCAGCATCACCAGAGCCCCCGCCAAAGGGTTTAGCAGGGCCAACAACAAACCGGCCGCCATAATCCCCACCGGGCGCCATAGCGTCTTGGACCACCCGACGTCATCTCGAAAGGGAACCGCAAGCGGTCGACGGAGCATCTCATTCATCATTTACGCGCGGCGCGACCCCAGGCGCCGCTCTCCTCCTTTCCATCACCATGCTCGTACAGAGCCATCTGGCGCACGGAATGCCCTTCGCTGACCACACGTTCCAAGCCTCCTAGACTCGTCCCAGCCCAGGACGACCCGCCAATTATAAGATGGTCATTCGACGCGATTCATTATAGAACATTTGGCGAATCGAGGTTCGCCATCCTCGCATTCTTTACAAAATTCTCTTGATCCAAATCGTGGTCGGCGACCCCCTACTGTGGGCGCAGGACCTTCATCACTTTTCGCTTATAGTCGTTGAAATCCCGGTCCATTACCATGTCCCAGTGCCGGGGGCGGGCCAGGGTAATCCGGATTGTGGCGGCAATCCGGCCCGGTCGCGGGCTCATAATCAACACCCGGTCGGCAAGTAAGATGGCCTCTTCCACGTCATGGGTCACGAATAGCACCGTATGCTGTAATTCGGTCCAGACCAACAGCAAAAACCGCTGCATGTCGCTGCGGGTCTGCGCGTCGAGGGCCCCAAACGGTTCGTCCATCAACAAAATCGCGGGGTCGGTAATCAAGGCACGGGCAATCGCGGCCCGCTGCTGCATTCCGCCGGACAGTTGGTAAGGATAGTGCGAGGCGAAATTCTTTAGCCCCATGGTCTCCAACGTCCCGTCCAGCCGCGTCCGATCCACTCCCCGTTTCCCCTCCCGCAGCGTCAAACCAAAAGCAATATTGTCCACCACCGTCATCCACGGCAAAAGGGAGGGCTGCTGAAAGACCACGGCCCGTTCCGGCCCCGGCTTTAACACCGGTTCGCCGTCAAGCAGAATGTCGCCCTGCGACGGGCGCTCAAATCCAGCGATCATGTTGAGGATCGTTGTCTTTCCGCATCCACTGGGGCCGACCACGGTAACAAACTCTCCATCCTCAATCGTCATATCGACTTTGGACACCGCCATGACCGGCTCAGAACGTGCGTTGGGCGCTGGAAACACTTTGCTCACGCCGTGTAGTTCGATCACCCCAAGGCCTCCTCCAAAAAGTTACCCGGCAAGCTGACAACAAAAATACGGACTGGCTGCTGGTTCGCTCCCCGTCGACCATCATCAGGCTCCGCCGAGTGCACCGGCGGAGCCTGATAATCGGACCGAATCGTTACCCCTTGCCGTGCAAGACCGCTTCGGCGAAGCGGGGCGCGACATAACTGGACATGTTCTTGGGCAAATGCGAAATTTGATGGGTCTGGTAGAGCCATCGCACGGCTGCCGTCAACGACTTGGCCACCAAGGACCGTGATTTGGTGCGAAGATTGCCGAGGCGTCTGAGCGTCAACTGCTGGGGCAGACTGGTAAAGCTCAGCCCTTTGGCCTGAGCCTTGGCCTGAGCCGCCGTAATATGATTCAGCTTCCCCATGTCCGCATAAGCTTGCTGTGGATGCTGATGGAAAAACCGCACACCAGCCTGCTCGGCAGCGACGAAACCTTCTACCAGGCCGGGGTGGGCCGCGGCCCACTTTGAATTCACGACTGCCAGATTAAAAATAGGAGCCTGGCGGTACACGTTTTGGTCATACATCAGCATGCGTCCACTCGACTGAGCCATCGCGCTCACAAAAGGCACCCAGGTGTAAGCCGCGACCAGCCGGTGAGTCTTCCAGGCGGCCACCATTTCCGGCGGGCTCATATTGAGTTGGGTCACACTGGAAAGAGGGATATGGTGCAGCTTAAGAGCCGTATCGAGTTCAAACGGCGAGGTCGATCCTTTCACCAAGGCGACGGTTTTGCCCTTCAGTTGCTGCAAATTCGTAATATGACTGGACTTGGACACAACCAAGCCCTCTGCCGTAGTATACCGCTCCATCGCCCAAACTACCCTGAGCGGCACACCGTCGGCGATCGCTGAGGCCGTGGGCGGATTGCCCAGGGTGGTCATAAAGTCCAGTCGACCCGAGGCCAGGTCGGTCAAAGCCAATGGCCCATCGGAGAAATACCGCAAGACGACCCGCGCATGCATATACTTTTGAAAGAAATGCTGCTCGATAGCTACTGCCTCCGGATCGGGTGCATTTTCGTATCCAATGCTTACGGTCACCGTCGGCCGCGTCTTGGCCGGGTGCGCGGGCACCGCGCCAATGGTCAAGCCTGCCGCCAGTCCGACGGCCAATAATGTACTCCCCCTAGGTGGAACTTTTGCCACCTAGAATCACCTCCTTATGATATCGAACCGTGTCCAGTGACTCGCTCAGCGCACCAATCCCCCATACCGAGGCTCCGCGCTGACTGCGACACCTCTTTCCCTGGGCAAGACACCCTGCGTGGTGTCATCACACCCCGCGCTCGCGGTTTAGGCTTTCCCCTTCCATGGAATCATCCGCTGTTCGACGGTGCGGATAAAGAGCTCCATCAGGTAGCCAATCACCCCGATCAGAATGATCCCGACAAACACGACCCCCATCCGCAACTCATTGCCGGCGGTAAGGATTATCGCCCCCAGTCCGGTCTGGGCAGCGATCATCTCGGCGGCGACCAAACACGTCCACGCAACGCCAATGGCAACCCGCATACCGGTGAAGATCTCCGGCAACGCTGACGGCAAAATCACGTAACGAAAGAGCTGCCGGCGATCAGCGCCAAACACTTGAGCCACCCGAATACGCGTTTCTTGGACGTTCTTGGCTCCCGACATTGCGTTTATGATGATGATCGGAATCGTACAGACAAAGATCAGTACGAATTTCGACAGTTGACCGACGCCAAACCAAATCACCATCACCGGAATGTAGGCCAATGGCGGAATGGGGCGTAGAAACTGCAACAGGGGGTCTACCGCGTTGAAGACGATCTTGCTCGAAGCCATCCCAAACCCTATCGGCACCCCGACAATGATCGCCGCCACAAAGCCTACGGCGATCCGGGTGACGCTGGCGCCGATGTTGTCGAGCAAACTGTACCCATTATAGCCGGTGGTGGCGATGACATAGGCATCGCGCGTCACTCGCCCGGGGGACGGCAAGGCTAGGCGCGGAAAGATGTGTAGCGCGGATACCACCCACCACAGCACCACGATTACGCCGATCACCATCCAGGGAACGTATCTATGATACGATGTCTTGGACACGACCGACGCCTGATCATCCGTTACCATCGCGCGTAACTGTGGTGCCCGCTCTTGGCTGGGCTCGGCGGAGCGTTGCAATGGCGAATATCCCATGAGACCCTCCTCGGTGTTTTGGGCAACACGCAACGATTGACGGTCGTGTGGATATTTTGGTGACGGGAATAAAAATTCCCGGGCCAGCCCGGGCTCAGAGGCACAGGCTTTCCTTGCCGACGAGGTAAGCTGACGGGCTAGGGTGGAAAGCAACCCCCATATTCATGCGCGCCCCAGAAACTTTGGGTCCCCCGTTCGTGCGTCCACACGATTAGGCCGTATGACAGACACCTTGCGTTAGGCACACACTGCCAGCATGATGTCTCATTCCTAGTATAAGGATTCGGGGTAAAAAATTCGCCTAAGCTGAGCGCCGCTCTCGCGGCGTCTCGCGCGACGTCCGCGCCTTAGACGCTCCCCTGTGTGCCGTTCTCAAAAATCCTCTCCTCTCCCCGGAATCCCTGCCGGTTAGAGCTAGATTGGAACGATGGGGGAGGATCCTCAATGGCCCGTCCACAAATGGGGGATGCCTCTAGCCAGGCGACCAAAAGTTGATTACGATAGCGCTGGAGGCGATCGAAATGCCGTCCACGAGTCGTGGCGCAACCACCCGGGATGATATCTTGGCCATCTTGCAAGCCAACCGGGAGTTGGGACCGGAATTTGATGAACACACGGCGGATCAAATACTTGAGATGATGAAAACTGCCCCGACGGTGGACGGTTCACAGCCGGCTCAGGAAGCGATGCCGAAGGGCCTTGCTCCCTGGGAGGTGTTCGCTTGGGAACGCCACCAACGGCGACTCGCCCGCGACCAACGCCGACGCGATCGCCGCCAAACTCCCGAATGGATTATATTCCCGGTCATGGGGCTATCGATTCCTTTGATGGGGATCGCCGGCCACGTAGCCGGCTCCACCGGGGTGGTAGCCGTGTTGGCCTTTGACGCCTTTATCATCTTGACCCGCAAACGCTAAGCTGCGGAAGGGTGGCACTGGACGTCAAGATGGGTGGCAATCGGAACACCAACCGCGGGCGTTTGGTGATGACCCGTTCGATTCGACCGTCGCCAACGCTGAATCGCTTACGCACTTTCGAATATGCGTGCATAAGGAGCCAGACTCTGCCAATGACTGCCATCGAGGATGCTTTTTGGCAAGCGTGCGCCTCCGTTCCCTCCCCCTTAAAACTCCGGTGGACCGCCGCCTTGTTGAATGAGTGCGCAGCACCAGCAATCCGATCCCCCGACGCGTCGGCCCGTTGGCCGTCCAGCACCTGGAGTGCCGTGCGCTACCTGTTGCATCTGGATACGCTTTGGCAACAACGGCTTGCGGACTGGAATTGGCCTGCGTGCCAAGCTTGGTTAGATGCTCAAGGCATACCGGCCTTGGATCCATGGCCGTTAGCGGTTTTGGCGCATCACCCCTTCACGCCGGCGGACGCCGTGGAGCGTTTTTCTGAATTCTTGCATCACCCGGTCACCCCGGGACCCGCACTTTGGGCGTATGCCTCATGGCGTTCGGTTCCACTCAGGGGTCGCCGTCTGCCTCCGCCCAACGCGGCGCTCGACATCAACGCATACCGAGACGCCAACTGGCCTCCAGCCTTCGCCCACCTCCTGGCCCAAGTGGCGTGGGCCGTTCAGGATGAGCAGCGAGATCCCCCTCACTTCGTCCACGCGCTCGGCACCTTGGGCGAAGACGCACCGCTCTTCTCCACCGCTGAGGTAACGGACTTTCCCGCGCGCTATCCCTATGAGCTGGTGGCCTGCTGGAAGAAAATAACCGCGGCCATACCTGAACCCCCGGCCTTCGGACCAGCAGAACAATTGCGATTCGATTAGGCGCTCGCAGTTGAGACCAGGCATAGCTCCATGGACGCGATCCAGCTTTTCTCGGCCAGCGTCCGGCTCGTGACCTCCGTAAGGTGGTCATGGGCCCATCATAAAGGATCGCACGGCAGATATCCGGTCGTTCGTTCAACCGCGCTACCATGCGGCTTTCATGTACTGTGCCGAAGCCCTGGCGCGCGGTGCAATCCGAAACGCCCTAACGGGGTCGTGGCCGCTCGGTGGTCGACAACGCTGGGCGCGCTGCGCCCATCTGTCACCCGGAGCCGCTATGGCGCTGAAGACGGTAATGGCTTATGCTAAGGTGGGTCCCAGGATTACCCCCATCCATTCGCTCCTTGCTCTGGCCATACGCGCGCCAGCGACGGGGAATTCGCATTATCCTGGATCCGTCCTTTCGCATCGGCGGATGATGACGGTACCCCGGTTAGTGGTCAGCTTGGCGACCTGCCGGGCTGAGTTGGCGGCGGTGGCCTCAAGGCCATCTCGCCGGTGCACGGCGGCTAGTCGGAGGGAAGCTACGATGCCCATATCCGCATACCTTATCCTCCTCTGCCTACTCCTCATCAGCTTCATCGGGGGCACGGCGGTCGGCCGCCTGCGAGCCCACGCTGGCCGCTGGCTCGTGGTCAATCAAGCACCGGTCCGCTCCGACGTCATCATCGTGCTGGGCGGCGGGCCCGTCGAGCGCGTCCAAGTGGCCGCCCAATTATGGCATCGTGGGTACGCGGCCACGATGCTCCTGACCGGCGGTTGCCTGCGGGGCCACCGAGCGAGTCAAGCGCAAACGATGGCGTGCCAAGCAGAACATTTGGGGGTCCCACGCGTAGCGATGCTCCTCGAAGACCAATCGCGGTCCACCCTCGAAAACGCCCAGCGGACCCTGCCTGTGCTTGTCAACCACGGCCTGACCACAGCCCTGGTCGTTTCTTCCGATTACCATATGCGGCGCGTTGGCATCCTCTTTGATCGCGTATATCGGGGGCACGGCATCCGGCTGACCTACGTGGCCGCCAGGGATCCGGCGTTTTCTTACCCCCGCTGGTGGTCCACTGCCCCCAGCCGACGGCTGACGGTCTCTGAATACGCTAAGTTAGTGGTGAACTGGGCCACGCTTCCGCGCTGACGACCTATCGCTTTGCCCCGATGACGCAGCGGTCACGATGATGCCTTGGAATCATCCACATAAGGTTCAATCCGAATTTCCTCCCCCAGTTGGTAGACCACCACGGCATCTCCCGGACCAAGGCCAAAACGGCACAAGACCTCGCGGGGAATCTCGACGGCGCCATCTTTGGTATGCACAATGATCGGTACCGACATCTCCTTGCCCCCTTTTGCCCTCCGCAGAGGGCTACTTGCACGGTCCAACTTCGCCATTATAGGCAATGCAAGCCACGAGGCCACGTGAAATCGTCCGCCAGATTCTCCTCCCGAACGACACCCCGGGGCCGGATGGCGTCACACCATGGCGGCTGGCCTCTCTTCTTCGCGACGGGTGTCGGAGGACGTCGAACGTTTTAGCCGGCACCGGCTGCGATCCGTGCCAGGCGGAGTACAACGTCCCGTTTCAGCCCTCGCGGACTTTTGCCGGAGGGCTGTCGCATCCTGGCTCCAGGGGCCGAAGCCATTCCTGAGCCAACCAATCCTATGAGGTCTGCGGGAGGGATCCAAGAAAACCCTCATGATCCAAGGTCGGTTCTTCTAACGCGGTTGCACGCCGCGCTCAGGGCGATAACGCTTCGCTGTTCAGCGGTGCAAGTCCGAATGCTTCATGAATTGCCAGCAAACTGCGCTTCGCATCGGCAGCGGCCACAATGCAGGAGATTTTGATTTCCGAAGTGCCAATCATTTGGATGTTCACTCCGGCATCCGCTAAAGCCTGAAAGACGCGGGCGGCCACCCCCGGGCGACCCAGCATCCCCGATCCCACGGCCGAGACTTTGGCAATATCGGTATCGACGATGAGCGTCGACCCCTTAAGTTCCGCCAGGACCTCTCTGGCAATGGGTTCGGCCTGCGGCAAGTCATCCAAATGGACCGTAAAGGCGATGTCATTCAATTTTTCGTGAGACAAGGATTGAATCACCAGGTCGACGTCGATCCCGTGCTCAGCGAGTCGGGAAAACAGGTGCGCCGCCACCCCGGGGGCGTCCGGCACCCCCACCAAACCGATTTTGGCGACCTTGCTCGCCAAGGCGACCGCGGTCACGGGAGGGTTATCCTGATTCTTTTCGACGATGAGCGTACCCGGAGCATCGTCGACAAACGTCGACCGAGCATGAATCACGACCTGGTTGGTACGCGCATATTCTACCGCGCGCGTCTGCAACACCTGAGCGCCTTGGCTGGCCAGTTCGACCATCTCATCATAGCTCAAATGATCCAAAGGCACGGCAGTCGGCACGATTCGGGGGTCGGCGGTAAACACCCCAGCGACGTCGGAGTATATTTCACAGCGGTCTGCCTTGAGAGCACCCGCGAGGGCAATCGCGGTCAGGTCCGATCCTCCCCGACCCAGCGTGGTTACCGCCCCGCTTTCGTCTACCCCTTGGAAGCCCGCCACCACCGGCGTAATTCCGCCAGCCAGGGCGGCTCGCAGGCGGATGGGGTCAATCGCCAAGATCCGCGCCCGCCGATGATGGCTGTCGGTCAAAATCCCGGCCTCCCGGCCTGTGAACGACTGCGCGGCAATGCCTATCCGCTGCAAAACCATGGCCAAAATCGCCGTACTCTGCACTTCTCCGGTGGCCATGAGGACATCCATTTCTCGCGCCGGCATCGCCGGATTGGCCTCGGTGGCCAAGTTGACCAACTCATCGGTGCGGTCGCCCATCGCCGACACGACGACCACCACCTGGTCCCCCGCGGCCCGCACGCTGCGGATTTTTTCAGCGACGCGCTCCATGTGGTCCAGGGTAGCGACCGAGCTTCCTCCGAACTTCTGTACCAACAACATCGGTCCTCTGTCCTCCCTTGCAATCATCCCGCCGATTTCTCGTTCGTCACCTAAGCTTGCGGCACCGCCCGGCGATAGCGCCGCCCAATGTGTTCGATGAGGGGAACCAGGGGTGCCACCCGGTTAAACGAAGGGACCAGATAGACCCCTTGACACCGATTCGCGACCTGATCAATCAATTCCAAGGCCAAGGCGACCCCGATTTCTTCCGCACCCTGGCTTTGGCTCTCGAGGCGGGCCAAAATCTGCTTGGGCACCGTAATGCCCGGCACTTCGTTATTCAGATACTGCGCCTGGCGCAACGACACCAGGGGCATGACGCCCACCAACAGAGGGATGCCGACCGGACCCATGGCATCCAAAAATCGCTGTAAGGGTTCGAGCTCATAAATCGGCTGCGTCATGATGAAATTTGCGCCGGCCTCCAATTTCTGACGCACGCGCACCATTTCGTCGGCGAACGAAACGGCATTCAAATTCAGGCCGACCCCCACCTCAAAATCCGTCGGGCTGCCCAATTTCAATCCCACCGCGTCCACGCCGTGATTCAAGGCTTGGGTCACTTTGACCAGCCCAATCGAGTCGAGGTCGTAGACGGCCGTGGCGACCGCGTAATCGCCCAAACCAGGCGGATCCCCGGTCAGACACAAGACGTTCTTGATGCCGAGCGTATAGGCCCCCAACAGGTCGCTCTGCAATCCCATCAAATTGCGATCGCGCGTGGTAAAGTGCAGGATGGTGCTAATCGGCACGGCTTCTTGCACGATGCGACAGGTGGCGGCGGCCGATAGTCGCACCCTGGCCATGGGACTGTCGGCCACGTTAATCAGGTCGACCCCCGCCTCCGCCATGCTTCGAGCCGCTTCCACGAGACGATGGACGTTCACCCCGCGAGGAGGATCGAGTTCCACGCTAATCACAAATCCGCGTTCCGCCAAAATCTCACCAACGCCTCGGCCCATCTGCCGCACGCCGGTTCGCTCCTCCACGACAGACTCGCTTTCCTCGCGAAGGGCAGGACCGCCCCAGTGGAGGTGGGTCCACGGCTCGGGCTGGCCGTGGGCCAGCATCCGGATGTGCTCCGGGCCGGTCCCGCAGCATCCGCCGACCAAGGCGCAGCCGGCGGCCTTGAGCGCCTGAGCCAGGTTGGCGACATATTGCGGGCCCGCCGGATACAAAACCTGTCCCCCGTGCCACTGCGGCTGCCCCGCATTGGGAAAGGCGGCCAGTCCAATGCCGAGCCGCTGGGCTATCGGGGCCATCCGTAAAATCGCGTCGAGCAAGGGACTCGGCCCGCTGCCACAATTCGCACCCACCAAGAGCGGCGGGCCGCCGGGAAGAGAGGCCATGGCTTCGGCGGCCATCTCCGGGGTGAGTCCATAAAGCGTGGTTCCTTCGGGAGAAAAGGCAAAGCTCACGATGACCGGTGCAGCACTCTCCGCTCGAATCGCCGCCACCGCCGCCAGCACCGTAGGGACATCAGACATCGTCTCCACAATAAAACCGTCGACTCCGCCGGCCATTAGTCCAGCCACCACTTCCCGGTAGGCCGCGAGGGCGTCCTCAGCCGCTATGCCCGTCATCACCGGCGAACCCACGGGCAACGCCAGCGGTCCCACCGAGCCCAGAATCCAGGCGTTTTCCCCGAAGATGTCGCGGGCATGGCGGGCAAGTTGCGCCGCCCGCCGATTAATCTCGTAGGCCTCATTGTGCAGGCCCACCTGGGCCAATTTCGAGCGATTGGAGGCAAAAGTGTGCGTTTCGAGGACACGCGCTCCCGCCTTCAAATATTCGAGATGCAGGTTAATGACGGCTTCCGGGTGGGTCACCGGCATCCGGGGAATTGCCCCGGCGTCCCAACCCAGCCGGGAAAATTCGGTCCCCGCAGCCCCGTCGCCAATCAATGTGCCCTGACGGCGCATGGCATCAACAAAATCGTTCATATCCCGCACAGCGGTCCCGCGCTTCGGCGATGGGCACCGGGACCGCGCTGCCTCCTCTCCGTACCTCTTGCTTGGTGCTCTCCAAGGCTACGGTCAGGGCGTGACCTTCCCCTTCCCCCGTCCTTGCCCGCCTCTTAGCGAGCCGCTAACTCCTGGCGCACTTCGTGAACGGCCTCCATCATCAGGCGCAGTTTGGCTTCGGCCTCGTCCCAGGTCCGCGTTTTCAGTCCACAATCGGGATCAATGTACAAGCGGTCAGCGGGGACCGTCTCCAGTGCCTTATAAATGCCGTGCTTCACCGAAGCTAGCGATTCCAGGCCGTGCGAATGCACGTCAACGACGCCCAACGCCAATTCCTTGCCCGCAGGCCAGGGAGAGCGGGCAATCAGGTCGAGCAGCTGAAATCCTTGGTTGGCGGCCTCCAAATCCAGTTGGTCCACCGGCAAATCCAGCAGCGCGGGATAAATCGTCTCGAAGTCGCCGTAGCAAATATGACTAATGGTATGCGCATTCAGTCCGCGCGTCACCACCGCCATCGCCTCGATGGCCAAGTCCAGTTCTTCGGGCCGGGTCGAGATGGCCGGCTCATCAATTTGAATATAGGTGGCGCCCGCCTCGGCCAGCGCCATCGCCTCTTCGTGGACGATCGCCGCCAGATCCCGAATTAGCGAGCGACGGTCGGGATAATAGGCGTTAAACGACCAGTCACAAATCGTGTAAGGCCCCGTCAACATGCCTTTGACCGGTTTAGCGGTGAGCGCCTGGGCCGCCTTCCACGCGTCCACGGTGAGGCTCCGAGCCGCTCCCGGTTTGCCCACGACGATGGGTTTACGGTAATAACGGTTGCCGTACGAACGCACGGGCAAAGACTCCTCAAAGCCTTGCCAGTTTTCCGCGAAGTAGGCCACCATGTCCCCCCGTTCCATCTCGCCGTGCACCAAGATGTCCAACCCAAGATCTTCTTGCAGGCGGATGACCGCCTCGGTCGCCTGACGTTCGGCGGCGGCCAGTTGCTCACGACTCCATTCTCCTCGACGGAATCGTCCTCTGGCTTCGAGGAGTTGCGGAGGCTTGGGGAAACTTCCTACCGAAGTGGTTCGTAATACTGGCTGCATCTTAGCGTCCCTCGCTTTGCCTGGATGGGTTCGTCCCGTCAACCGCTGCCCGTACGGCCGCCAACTGGCGCACTTTGGCTTCGGCCCGGTCGGGGGGCAGCAATTCTAACCCGCTGGTCGGATGCACCACGACCCGTTCAGCCGACTGACGGTGGAGGACCGGCTCCAACTGGCGTGCCAGGCCTTCCGGATCCTCAAGGCGGACGTTGCGGGCGTCAATGGCGCCCACGCCCACCGTCCACGGCATGCTGACTGCCGCCAGCACAGCGTAGACCTCGGGGTCGGCCACCGCATCCAAATAGACCGCCGACCAGGGCAGACTCGCCAACGGTTCCAGCCAGGAGTGAACGCGCGGGCCCCAATAGAGGGCAAGGGATTGGGGCAGCGAGGCTTCTGACAAGAGGCTCCGGTAGACGTCGATGACGGATTGGGCGTCCACCTCCCGGCGTTGAGCCAATTGCGGCTCATCCCACTGAATCTCGACGACTCCGGCCTCGGTCAGCGAGTCGCGCTCCATCTGGAGCACCTCAATGAGGTCGCGCAACAGGCGCTCCGGGTGATGATAACTTTGATCTTCCGCCAGCGCCAAAAAGGTAAACGGCCCCGGCAGCGCCACCTTGAGCGGCACGCGGGAGACCTCGGCCGCCAAGGTGGTCCAGTAGCGCAGGGACCCGCCTTGAAACGCCAGCCGGCCGCGAATCACCGGATGGCGAAAGTAAAAGTTGTTGTCATACAGGCGCAGGAGGCCCTCCGCATAAAGATTGTCGACATCACGCACGATAGGGTCAAAGGCGTCGTTCCATCGAATTTGGCCGTCGGTCGTCAGATCAACGCCCACCTCGGCGGCTAGATTGAGCACACGGGCGGTAACTTCACGGTAGGTCCGTTCCAGATCCCGGGGGCCGCTAAGCCCGCGGTCAAACCGCTGAATCTGCGTCCTGACGCTGGGCCCGGGTCCAGCGGGAATTTTGGGATACGACCCTTGCAGGGCAATTTTCATCGTTTTCCTCCACTCGACGGTCGTTCTCGCTAGATTCCCTGACCAGCCGCGCAAAAAAAGACGCGCCTGGAAGAGGCGCCCCTTTTCGCTCTCTTCTCATCTTGAAGAACCAAGGCTCTTCCGGAATTGGCACCCGCTACATACTGGTAGGGGTTGCCGGGCTTCATCGGGCCAGTCCCTCCGCCACTCTGGATAAGAAGGGAATCTATTCGATTACTTAGACCATACCCTGCCAGTCACAATTGGTCAAGAGCATTCGCCGAACTCTTCGTTCGCTGAACAGTGCAAATAAATCTGGGAAAGGTCGCTATTTGGGTGACTCTTCGCTCAGGTAATGGTAGCATTAGTGGCAGTGAGAGGATACCGGAACCAAATGCTAAGAGAATCCCGGCAAGCGAATCGGACTTGCCAACGTTTTGGCGTTCTACGATTGAATCCGGGAGGCAAGGATGGGCCACCATTTCCTCCATCAAAATCGACGCCGTTACGATCCGCGGCATTTGCCGCGACTGCTTCACTTTGCGCTGACTTCAGTCTTGGTAACCTTTGCCGGGTTGACCACCCTCATCGGATGGTGGGCGGATACCTCGGGCGGTATCGCAACGGCGCCGGTGCTTTTCCGCGCCATTGCCATGGAAGTCGTACTGGTGTTTGTTTTGGGCATCGTGGCCCGTCTATTATTATTGCGGTTTGTTATCTTTCCCCTCCATCGCAAGGCAACTTACGACGATCTGACCGACCTCTTGCGACCGGGCTCGTTTTGGGACGAGGCGGAGTGTTTCATCGAACAAGCGGCCGGTGACGGCGTGCCCGTGGCCTTCGCCTTTTTGGACCTCGACGACTTCAAGCAGGTCAACGACACGTACGGACACGCCACGGGGGACATGCTGCTGAAGGCCTTCAGCCAATTGCTAGCACAAAATGCCCGGGCCACGGATATCGTCGGTCGTCTGGGGGGCGAAGAATTCGGCTGGTTGATGCGCGGAGCCGATGATCAGGATGCCCGTCAAGCCGTACTGCGGGTGCTGGAAGTTTGTCAAAGCATGTGCGTGGGGTCTATCGCGGGCTTCACCTTTTCGGCTGGCGTGGTCAGCGACAAGCCCGACCTGAACAAAGTCCCCCGTGCCTGGGACTTGGCGCGTCGCGCGGATGAGGGGCTCTATCAAGCGAAAGCCGAGGGTAAAGCGCGCATTGTGATCACCGATCCGCCCGATACGGTCGGCGCTTGACCCCTCCCGCACCCCAAATCGCCGACGCCCCTCAGGCCAAACTCCCCCGCCACACGGTCACCGGTTCGGGCCGCCCCAGTGCGAATCCCTGCACCCATTCGACGCCCGCCTTCTCCAAGCGGTTAATCCACGCCCGATCCTCTACGCCCTCGGCCAATACCCGCGCCCCTACTTGTTGAGCGGCCTCCACCCACGCCAGCAGTGCATCGTTTTGGCCTCCACAAAAGGCCCGCACGATGGAATAATCCAATTTGACAATCGCCGGGCGTAACCATTGCAATCGATACCGGGTCGACCAGCCGGCTCCCGCATCGTCCATGGCCAGCACGTACTGCTGCCCTTTTAACCACGCCACCCCGGCGCGGCCTGCCCGTGTACGGACGGCGGTTTCCGTCACCTCCCACACAATCCGTTCCGGGTGACCGAATTGCGCTAAGGACTCCGCTTGGTCCAAGTGTTGGGCGCTAATGTTCAAGAAGAGTTTGCCGGGCAGATCCTTTGCCGCCTGCACCGCCAACGTCAAGGCGAGATGCTCTAATCGATCCACGAGATTAAGCTCTTCCGCTGCCTGCCAGACCAAATTAGGCGGACAGCCGTTGGAAAATCGGGTCAGCGCCTCAAAACCGAGGAGCTCGCCGACCACCGTAAAAATCGGTTGAAATACCGGTTTCAGTCGACCCTGACGTAGTGCGGCGGAAAGCGCCTCCCTGCGCACATCGGTCGCATTCAATCGCGTTCCTCCTCGGCGCAATAGATTCATGGGGTCAAAACCATACGAACATATCACTTTGACAGGGTATTCTCTCACCACGGGCTAACTCCTGCTTCTCGGTTCGACAAATTTCCCCAAGGCAATTCAGCGCTGACGCTGACAGTCCACTCGGTTTTTGCGGTTCCGATGGGAATGCCCCGTATCGAGAACACGTGCTCCGGGTCCTGTTCCGGACGCGCCAGGGGCCCGGCCGGCGCATGGTGCACCCTGGCTCTACCCCAAACCGGCGTCGATCGACGCCGGCGGCACGTTTCTGATTCGGGAGGCGAAGCTTGACCTGACACGGCGTCCTGGCAAAACAACGGATCGGTCGGTAGGGACACTTGCACCGACACGGTACCGGTCCGTAATTTCCTGGATCGATGGGCACGCCGGGAATGTACTCAGGCAGGCGTCGATCTCAGCCTCCCGGCCCCGGTACACGCATGGACCACGATCAGGGAGGTCGCGGGGCTCTTTTGGTCGAACCGTCGCCCTCGCTGGAAATCTTGGCGCATTCGCCTTAGCCCCCGGAGACGACCGCATCGATCGTCTCGCGTACAGGGCGTTGAGCACCGATCGTTCATCTGCGGTCGGTGACAGGATGGAACTCGCGTCCTCCTGGATTGGGATCGGGGTCTAGCCTTACGCCAACGACTAAAGTCCAGTGAGATAGTCAATGACGTCTTGGGCCGAATAGTCGGAATCTCCGGTGAGCAACAGGGGACGAATCTCGTCAAGCGCATCACCACCGGTCACTATCGCCAATTCTTCTCCCGCCCGTCGACTTTGCGGAAAGCCAGCGGTGGCCATTAACCCGTTGCATAAGCATTTTCTCCCCGCCGTGTCGTCGGCCAGACCACCCTTTTTCACATAAGCCGCGATGGGTTCCGCAGCACATCGGAATTGTATACGTCCCTTGGAATCGCGAAAAGCTTCCCTAAGATACCCGATGTCACAAATGCGGTCGCGGGAAGCATAGAGGCTGTTATCCGACAAGGTGTTCGGCACCTGGACCACCTTGAAGGGGAACCCCGTCGGGGACGCCAACGGATCGGTCCTGACGCTTGCGCGTCCGGTCCGGACATCGTTTAAGACGGCGGTTTTCAACGAGGGGCTTAATCCAGATTCACGACAGAAGGCAAACAAGCTCCCGACTTGGATGCCCATTGCGTTATGATCCTGCGCGAATTGCAATCCCTTTCGGGAGCCGAACCCGCCTGCCATCCAAAAAGGATATCCTAATGCATTCAACGCTTCCCAGTCCACCTGATCGCGCTGACCGTATACCGGTTGTCCCTGCGCATCATACTGTTTAGGTCCGCGTGGCGGTGCATTATGACCGCCCGCCGTCGGACCTTCGACCACAAAGCCTTCGAGGGACCCGTTGGCCTTTTTAGCCAACATGGTCGCCAAACTATTGCTGGCCACGATAGGAAAAAACGCAGGCCGTTTTAAGGCAGCCGTGGTGGAGGAATCAAAGTCTCGGGGATCAAAGTGAATCCAAGGGAATTCACTCGCGGACATGCCGACGACATCACATCGCATCCGTGCCGGCTCGTGCTGAGCTAAACTGTCCAAGACCCCGGGGATTTCCCGGGGAATTCCCGCCCCCATTAGAACCACATCAACCCCGGCCTGCATCGCTCCGTAAAGCACCGCTAAGTTAGGCAGCGCAATCTTTGTGAGAAGATTAATCCCGACTAGTCCCTGGTGTTCTGCTTTGGCGAGCCACACCTCAACAAACCCTGCCAAAATCGCCAAGCTGGTCCTCGATCGACTGGTGTCTAGGGTCCATAAGGCCAGCCGGGCGTAGGGCTCGCCTGGATGCCGGCCCTGAACCCGATAGAAACGCTTCAGAACGGGATTGACGAGATCCGGCCACGGGGATGCAGCCAGAGCGCGCCGAACATGGCCGCCCGGATCCCCATCCTGTAAGCGGCGTACCAAAACCGTGTCGATACCGGTCCCCGACACCACCCCGAGTTGCCCAGCCTGGGAAACGGCACGGGCTAAAGTCCACGTCGAAATCGCTACCCCCATACCTCCCTGAATAATCGCGGGCCACCCGGGTCTTGTCATAACATCCTCCGTTCTCGTTCTACCTTGCAGGGGTTGTCCACCCGCCCGAGGGATTATTTCCTCTAGGCGGGGGATCATTTTGCCTCCCCGAGTCTCAAGCAGCAAAGAGCGCCGTAGTTGAGGGGGACGGTCGCTTCATGTGCCGCCCCGTGCGCCACCATGCCGGGTTTCCTCACCGCTCGCTCCAACATTCCGTACCGCCGACTTTCCTGAGTACGGCCTCGAACGACCCCTCCCGGACTCCGCCGCATCGTGGCACAAGCTTAAAGGCACCCGCCTATCCGCCTGACGGCACCGCGTTGGTTCCGACATCCGGGGAAACTACAGGCTCTGGCGGGAGCAGGCACCGTGCCTGTCCGTCGTCCTCTGGCCTCGCATGGGTCGTCCACGAGTCCTTTGCTTGCCGCCGTTTGTGTGTTGTCCCCATGCTTTGCAGAATGCGTGGGGATTCATTCCTACCGTCACTTGTCCCCATGCTTTGCAGAATGCGTGGGGATTCATTCCTACCGTCACTTGTCCCCATGCTTTGCAGAATGCGTGGGGATTCATTCCTATTGTCACGTGTCCGCCGGATGCTCAGTACCATCACCCGGTCGGCCAGGCTTGGCCAGACCGCCGGACTTCGCGCCTTCACGCCTCGATACCGGTCATCCTGCCCGCCGCGAGTGCTCAGAGCGGGAACCGAATCCTTCCCAGCTTTGCATGAGGTTGTTGTGGGCCGTGCTGCTGCCCATATACCGCAGGGCCTTCCGGCGATCGCGCCCACTTCCCGGAAGATACCAGCCTTCGCCCAGGTCGCCAGGGCTCAGCCTCCTGTACATCCCGACAGCCACTTGCGCCGGGAGCCAAATTTCGACACGTCAACAATCGCTTTGTGCTACGGCTCGGTCACGCGTTAGCCTCCCTGATGGGTCCCACCCGAGAGTAGCGGAGGCAGGACCCTCGGAACTTGCGTTCAGACGGTCCCCCCGGCTGAACATCCGATGCACGGCACGCGCGGACGGATGGTCCGCACGGCCGGACTTCCCCCGACCAGCACATCATATTTACTGACTGCGCGCGTCTCGTTCGATCTGCCAATTGATCCACGATCGCGCCAACCGACGCAGTGACATAGTCCACAATCTGATCAACGCGTTAACCGGCCCCCATTTAATCTTTAGCATACCATATGCCTGGCCCTTAAGATTTTGAATTCTTAACTCGCGTTGGCTGTAAGTGTCAAGCACTATTTTTCTACGTTCGGCGAAGCAAACGAAATCCCCGGTAACTTTATATCCCACATTTGGCGCCAAAGTTTTCCATCCCGTGGGCCGCAAGGGATTCCGGGTTCGTCACGTCGTTATACCGTACTTGCCTCACTTGAGCATGGTCAGCCCAGGCTTGAATAGAAAAGGAAGATCGGCGTGTATCTTGATGACCTGAGCAGGGGCACGCTCCGCTCCTAATAGCCGACCGGCGTCGCAATCACGTAATAGTCCGTGTCGTTGACCGTCACCGGCGCATCCGCACTACCCGTAACCGTATCAGTCCCACTGGCCATCGTCGAACACTGCTGGTGCAGATGCTGGCTGGTCGGACACGCATACTCGGACGGATAGCTGTAATCCCACATTTCGCACCCCTTGACAGGGTCCCCTAGGGTTTAGCACCTGGCAGATTATCCAGAGGGTACCTGCGTAAACCGGCGAGAATCCATACCTAACAGCAGCAAAGCTTGCCGTTGGACGAGGCTCAGTGCAGTGCGATAGCGATGGAGACGGCCGTCCTCATCCTGCCATTGAATGACCTCAATCGGCTGGAGGATTTCCTTGAGCCGTTTGGTGGTCGGCGCCGGTTGCAGCGCGTTGTTCGGGTAGGGCAACGACAAGCCCAAGCGTTCCTGGTTTTGCCGCATCACCGCTTCCATTGTGTAGGGATACGACCGCGTTAGGCTCCCGTGCGCATCGGGAGCGGCGGCGAGAATCAAGGCCGCGATATCGGCGGTGCGCATGAGCTGATCGTAGCGCAGGGAAAGGTGGACACCGCGCCGGCGGCCAGGGTATCGACGCAACAATGGCGCTCCATGTCGTGAGCGTCGACGGGAAATTGGTTGGTCAAAGCATCACGGAGGGCATCGATGGCATTGGTGACGAGGGTGCCGTCCAGCGTACAGGTGATTTCGTAGTTGAGATCGTTTGACATCAGTCTCATTGTCTTCTTTGCAAATGACACGGTGGGTGGATGCTCGCCATGGCCAAGTCAGAGGCTACTCGGCGCCTTGCGTAAGTCTTATGGTTCGCCGCGTTTCCCGGAGAGGAAATCCATGCGGTATCACGCAAAATAAGCGCTCGGCGGTCGGCCGGGCGAACGCAGGCTCTCGGCTTATGGAATGGCTTGCATGGGAATGCAGGTTTCGCCCAATGCGCTGACGGACATGAAAGCAAGCAGAATCCGCAGTGCGTCGCGGTGAGTTCGTTTAGATGGCTCATGCTAGGAGCATGTCCATTAATTCGAATCATGCCAACCGTATCCACAATATATGGTACCGTTTCCAGAAACTGTGGAATATATTGTAGTTTTGCACGTGCTCATGGGGATTTATGGACAAGCTCCTAGGGTCGGAGGCTTAAGATGACGGTGACGGTGCCCACGAACACGGCGACAATACTGCCCCAGGCCCAGTATCGCAGCGCGCTGATCTCCTGCCGCAAGCCAACCACAGCGGTGTCAAGCCGAGCGTCTTGAGCAACGAACCGCGCGTCGATCTTCTCTTCCAGGGCAGCAAACCGCGCGTCGATCTTCTCTTCCAGGGCAACAAACCGCGCGTCGTTCTTCTCTTCCAGGGCAACAAACCGCGCGTCGATCTTCTCTTCCAGGGCAGCAAGCTTCGTGTCTTGGCCGACGAAACGGGTATCGATCTTGTCTTCCAGGTGGCGCAGTTCCTGAAGCAAGTGAAATCCCCACGAGTTGGGAATATCGCCGCTGGGCAACGCAGGGGTTTGTTCCTCGGGCACGGAACTCCCTTCTTTCATCGTGTGCCATCCTTTCCTTCAGTATACGCGACGCCTTCCGCGCTGTCGACCCAAGGGTTCGCCGGCAAGGACGGCTGGCGCCGGGCTCAGGAATCCAGCGGTGCGCCGGTGTCCCATCGGTAGTAGCGGTGGGGTTCCTCGGCGTCGGCGCGATAGGCGCGAACAACGAGGGTTTGATGGGTGGGATGCCATTCGACCACGGCCGCCGTCACGCCATCCAAATCAATGGCCATGCCGGGATAGGCGTCATCGGGATCGCTAAAAGCCGTCAATTGGTGCTGGGAATCGGAGGCGGGCACCGTGATGGAGGACAGCTGCGAGAGCAATCGGAAACAGAAGAACGTCTCCGCGCCCTGGGAATGGACAAAGGTGACCTCGGCGAAAACATGGCGTCCGGTTTCGCGTCCCGGATGCCCATCGAAGTAGGCCAAACAGTCGCCCGGTTGGAGGGGCAGAGGGCCAAGCGGGCGAAGATCGGCGGTGCATGCGCCGTCGGCAATGGCTTGGTAGCGTGCGGGATCGTGCAGGTGAAAAATCATGTCAAGCGCCTTCTTTCGGAGAATCTGAGAGATGGAGGAAGGGGCAAACTAGCCCGGGTTGGCAAAGGCGACCGGAATCCAGGCCCGATCGGCGGCAACGTGGTAGACGACGTCGCGATAGACCCAGGCGCCGTGATCGCAGGTCCCGTGGCGCGCCGCCTGCACGGCGGCTTCCATTGTCGGATAGACGCGGCGAAAAGTGTGGAGGGAGAAACAATCGTCGCGGGAAGATTTTATGTGGCGCACAATGCGAAAACCGTTCATGATCACGTTCCTTTCTGGGACTCGGTGCAGGCTGAGGTGGGGGATTCCCGCGGTGTCTAGCCCAAGGTGCCGGGCGCTGGCAGTGCGGGAAAAGGTGCCGCGCCCGACGAACGCGCGCGTTTATGAGTTCCGGAAGGCGGCGACGCTCGCAGCGCCGCCGCCGGTTCGCAAGCGGTGCCCGGGTTGGGTGAAAGCCCATGGCGTGTTGCGTTAGAGCATGATCTCGGCCAGCGGAAAGGTGCGATCGCACGCATTGCAGTGCGCCGTCTCATCTTCCGTGTCCAGGGCCTTGGCGTCAAAAAAAGCAAAGCCTTCGGCGGCGACGCGGACGCCCATGCTGTTAAAAGTGCCGTGCACGAGGTCGAGCTGATTGTCGGCTTGGCAATAGGGTGGAGTTTGCGGTTTTTTAGGGAGTTACTCCGATAATTGGGGTGGAAGTTCGTGGTCCCACTCAAATAGGTATGGTTCGCTATTCGCGGAAGCGATGTCGGTCATGTAAGTCATCGGTATACACATTGAGAGAAGCGGTTCGAGTGACCTGGTCGTCGTCGACGATTTTGAAGGAGAAAGTACCAATATTTTGGTGGACAAGACGGGTTTTTTCCTTTACGGTTACCTTCAGAGGTGATACTTGTGAAGGCTACTTTACGACAATGGGACCAACTATTGCTACCTTTCCGTCAATTGTTCACCAAACCTGGCGCGGACCGATTTATCGAATGGTTGATGGCCTGGGTCCTCTGTCCGGGCCGCCGAACAGGCACACGGCTCTGGCAAATGATCGCCGGGGCCGACCGGCCAATGCTGTCAGGTTAAGGAAATCGAGGCATAATTGCCAGAAACTCGCCCGCGTCGACCACTGGCTTGAGACAGCATTCGACGACCGATTGGGGAGTTTTCCTCATGATCGCAGGAAATCCTTGGAAAGTCCAGCTCGGATTTGGCCGATAATACCGTGTCGACCAATATCGCAAACAGGATGAACTCCACGAATTACCAATATTACCAATATTACCAATGGTAGTCTCTGATAACGGACTGACGTCGTCGTGTACTAGTTCTTTGGCGATCCCCCCCTCCGGGCCGGAAGCCGGAGCCGGCCGCAAAAAAGTGCTGGACACCGGAGTCTCCCTTTGATACGGTGGGCGGGGAGGGCTGATTATGGAAAGAAAAACGTCATGGCTCGGAACATTGGTGGGGAAATACCTTCGCAGCGGGGAATTTCGTGATCGAGCGCGGCAACGGCCGCAAGCCTTTACTCGCCAACGCAAGGTGGGATTTGTCGGCGTGGTGTCGATGATTCTCAACATGGTCCGTAAAACCACTCAAGTGGCTGCCGCAAGGCCTTGCAGCAGATGGAAGCCGACGGCGTGATCTGGTTGCCGCTGCCTACGACCGCGCCGGCCGCGGCGTCGTCTGCGGCACCCACCTTTCCCCCGGCTTCGGACCCGCACGCCCCCCTCACCGGATCCCGGGGGGATTTAGCGGATCTGCGGCTCGTCCTGGTGGTGCCCGACAGTGCGCAGACCAAGCTGTAGACCGCACTGATGGTGCGCTACCATCCGCTGCACAGTGCCCGCATGGCCGGGGCTCAACTACGCTATGTCGCCTATGACGGCGACCGGCTGTTGGGTGCGCTGGGCTTTGGCGCAGCCGCCCTCAAACTGGCCGCCCGGGATCGGTTCATCGGGTGGACCCCGGCGGAACGCACCGCGCATCTGCATCAAGTGGTGGAGAACCGCCGCTTTTTGGTGATGCCGTGGGTGCAGGTGAAAGGATTGGCCTCGAGCCTGCTGGGGCTCACCGCCCGCCGGTTGGCGGCCGATTGGCAGGAGCGCTACGCGTACCGCCCGGTCCTGGTCGAGACGTTTGTCGAGCACGGGCGCTACGCGGGCACCGCCTACAAGGCCGCCAACTGGGTTGATCTGGGGCCCACCCAAGGGCAGGGACGCTTGGCCCCCAGCCACCGCGCGCCCCACGCCGTGCGCGATCTGTGGGTGTATGCCCTCGACCCGCACTTTCGGGCCGTCCTGACGGACGGCCGGCGGACGGAGCGCTGGATTCCGGGAA
>JAJZZH010000108.1 GCA_021797675.1 Bacillota bacterium
TTCCGATCTCTGATAGACAGCGAGATTCCCGTCATTCGCGGCCTGGGATCGAGCGCGGCTGCCGTGGTGGCCGCGCTGCAACTGGCCTTTTTGATGGCTGAACGCGATCTCAGCGTCGACGAATGTCTCCGCCGGGCAACCCACATCGAACAGCATATGGACAACGTGGCTCCTGCCATCGTGGGCGGTGCCACGCTGGTTTTTTCCGACCACAACGTGCCGCGCTACCAGCGGTTTGATCCTCCACCCTTTCCTTTGGTGTTGGCCATCCCCGATCATCTCATCGCCACCGATGTAGCTCGGCGGGTGTTGCCTCCCACCGTTTCCCGCCAGGATGCCGTGTTTAACCTGCAACGGATCGCACTTTGGATTTATGCCCTATCGTGCAAACAGTGGGAAGTGCTGGGCCTGGCTGGAGAAGACCGCCTGCACCAGGCCGCACGCAGCGCGCTCGTCCCCGGTTTCGCTGAGGTCGTCCAAGCCGCCTTGCACCATGGCGCTCTGTTGGCCACCCTTTCCGGTTCCGGATCCACCGTGCTGGCTATCTGCTCCAATGGCAAAGCTGAGGCTGTGGGCAGCCACATGCAGGAGGCCTTTTCCCGCCACGGCGTGACCTCCCGGATTGTCCATACGACGGCCTCGCCGCGCGGCGCGTTGAACTCGTTCCCGGTGTCCTGCTAGTGGCAGTAAGGCGCTCGGAGCTACCTCAGTCCTGCGCCTCGGGGTTCTCCCCGGGGCTTCGCCGTGTGCAAGGCAGTTACAGGGTGCAAGGCAGTTATAGTTATAATGAAGGCGCCGGATCGCCATAGCGGCGTTCGTTTGCTCTTTTCAGCGCGAATTCAATGAGCTGTCGTACCAACTCGCGATAGGGCACCCCGCTCGCATTCCATAAGCGCGGATACATGCTGAAGGGCGTAAAACCGGGCAGGGTGTTCACTTCGTTCACCCACACCGTAGACGAATTCTCTGCCCAAAAAAAGTCCACCCGGGCGAGCCCTGCGCAGTCTAAGGCGTGAAATGCGGTCAGCGCGAGCGCGCGCATCTGTTCGGTGATCTCGACAGGGATTTCGGCGGGTACCGTGAGCACCGTGCTCCTGTCCACGTACTTGGCGTCGTAGTCGTAGAATTCGTGCCCCTGGACCACCACCTCACCGACTACCGACGCCTGGGCGTCCTCCAATCCCAAAATGCCCACTTCAAATTCCCGGGCACGTACGCCCTGCTCTACGATGATTCTTCGGTCATAGCGAGCAGCCAGGGCCAATGCCCTGCGGAGTTCGTGTCCGTCGGTGGCTTTGGAAACACCGACGCTCGACCCTAAGTTGGCCGGCTTGACAAACATCGGATAGGCCAGCAACCCCTCCAATTCTGCTACCACCTGGTCGCGGGCTCGTTCCACTGCCCGTCTGGTAACTCCGTGATAGGCCACCTGCGGCAGTCCATGGGCTCCCAGTATCGTCTTCATCGCAATCTTATCCATGCCGAGTGCTGACCCCAGCACCCCGGAACCCACATAGGGCACAGCGGCCAGCTCCAAAAGCCCCTGCACCGTCCCGTCTTCACCCATCGGCCCGTGCAACACGGGAATCACCACATCGACCATGTTCTGTATCCGCTCCGGCACAAACGGCTCAAGATCCTCGGGGAAGGGTTTTGGAGGCGCTTGCAGTTCCGTCGCCGCCAGGTTTTTCACCGCCCCCGGGCCATCGTACTCCCCATCGCTGAGCAGAGCGGTCGCCCGCCTGCCTACCATCCAGCGTCCTCTCCGATCAATGGCCATCGGGATCACGTCGTACGGCTCGTCGGCCAGAGCTTGAAAAATGGCTCGCGCCGACATCACCGATACGCGATGCTCCTCTGACTGGCCGCCAAACAGCACGCCCACCCGAAGTCGCTTCCTCAACTATCGCCCGTCCTTTCGCTCAACGCCACTTTCAGCCTGAGTCGCGGAAGTTCACTTCCCTTGCTGGCTCCGGCCACGGTCTCCACCAGCCACCTTCTCCGCGGACCGGCACGACCTCCGTGCCGATCCAGCGGCCAACCGGGACCGCTTCCCCACGCAGCGCAACCCGTCCCCTGTCGTCGAGCGTCCCTTCCAATTCCGGCGCCCATCGAAGCCGACCATCAGATTCGCGAAGCAACACCGGGCCCAAAATTGTCGGCTGCCAATAGATTATGCGGCCATTGGCTTGACATGCGACCAGTCCTGGAATGGAAGACGGGCAAGCCATCCAGGCCATCGGATGATCCTGCCACGGCCATCCGTTCCACCAGGTCCGGCCCGGATCATGGTCCCAGATGGCACCGATGCCGAAGGCGCGGACTGCCTGGCCAGCGCTCCACACCGCGCGGTGTGAATAGGCCCAGGTCCGCCCATCACGGTTAAAGACCAACAAGGCCACATCGTCAGGCCGGACCCGCACCGCGGGTTTGACGGGGGTTGAGCGCCCATCGCCGGACTCCACGCGCGGTGACGTCATTCCCCGGCGTCTGTCCCGTCTTCCCACCGCCAACACCAGGCCGACCGACCATGCCAGCACGCGGTCATTCCAGTCGGCGGGGGTATCCAGCACGCCCTGGCGGTCAGCGAGACCCATCAGCCATGGCGCCCGTCGGGACCACTCGCCGAAGCGTTGCTCGCCGAAGCGGTCCAACCACTGATGGGGCACCGTCAAATAGGCCATTTGGGTCCACCTCCTCGGTTTCCCTTCCCAATTTGCGACACGGCGGAAATTTCCTCGCCGCGGCACCGAATAGAGTTATATCATAATGCAAGAGCGATGCAGTAGCGAACCGTCGCCGCCCGTTTTCTTGTCCCAGTGGTCAATGCCCCCGGCCTGAAGGCCAGAGCTTGGTCGACCGAGCAGGTTCACATGGACTAGCCTGCGCCAAATCGGGATCGCGCGAGCGAGTTGGCACCGTGGGCATCGTCACGACACCCTGGCCAGTGCAAGGCCCTGTCGTCGGCGGTTAACTGTTTTGTTGGGCAGGGACGGTGCTGCGGGCATGCCAAGCGATGCCAACGTTGGCAACGTTGGCAACGTTGGCAAGGGACAACGTACTCCGAAAGTAGGTCGACGACCTGACCGATCAACACGGGCAGCCGTTAATGCCTTGTTCATCCAGGAAGGTCCGCCTGCTGTTGAAAACAGGTAAGGCTCAGCCTCGCTGACGCCTGCGAATCGTGCCGCGTTGTGCAACGCAGTGAGGAATGCCCTGCTCTCCTAGGGATCAACCCGGGATCCTTCGCGCGAGTCATGGGTGACAATGTTATATGGCTGAAAGGGGGAGCGCGACACCATCTGTCGCCAAAATCTGATGACCCTACCTAAGACTGCTCGTGAACTGCTCCATCTCAAGGGGCAACGGCCCCAGGTATGGATTACGGCCTATGATTTTACCCAAGCTGAGCTTGCCCAGTCGGCGGCGGTGGACGCCATATTGGTGGGTGACTCACTCGGCATGACCATGCTCGGCTATTCGACGACGTTGCCGGTGACGGTGGACGACATGGTTTATCACAGTCGGGTTGTCCGCCGTGCCGCCTCCGACACGCTGCTCATTGTTGACATGCCTTTTCTCAGCTACCGCGACCCCGCTACTGCCCTGGTCAACGCCGGCCGCATCATGCAGGAGGCAGCTGCAGACGCGGTCAAACTGGAAGGTGGGGCTCGCATCATCCCCGTCGTGGAGCATTTGGTTGCTGAAGGCATTCCTGTCATCGGCCACCTTGGCCTTACCCCTCAGAGTGTTCATCGGATGGGGGGCTACCGAGTGCAGGCGCGAACCGCTGATGCCGTCCACACGCTGGTGGAGGACGCTCGCCAACTTGCTGCCGCTGGCATCAGCGCGCTCGTCCTGGAGGGTATTCCGGATCGGGTGGCTGCCTTGGTTACGCATACGGTCACCGTTCCCACCATCGGCATCGGAGCAGGGTCCGCCACCGACGGACAAGTGCTGGTCTTTCATGACTGCGTCGGCCTCTCGGCTCGCACCCCGAAATTTGTGACCCCGTTTGCGCACGGCCGGGAGGCCCTACTGCAAGGCATCCGTAGCTATCGCGAGGCGGTGATCGGAGGGACGTTCCCCGATGCTCAGCATTCCTACCACATTACCGACGAAGAATGGGATCATTTCGTCCGTCAACACCCGTCCTAATCGCTAGTTCGACTAATTTGGCAATGTGGCAAGGGCCTGCTGTCCCCGGGTCAAGGCAGGATCATTGCTCGCAGTGGGGACCAAATGTGCTAGCATGGAGAGGCCACCTTCGCCGCCCGAGTGGGTCGGACCCCTGGCACCCGCGTGGATAGGACAACGACCACATGCTTGGTAAGCAAGGCTGACGGCGGCTTTGCCCGCGGCAGGGAAATCCTTTCCGGTGGGCTGCTCCCGGCCGCCCGGCGTACGGGTGCGGAGAACTGGTAACCCGTTGCCGGGGGATGATACAGAAAGGGGGATGGCGACATCACGAGCCCGCGGCGAAACCTTTGGTCGCAGGTAGGGAGCCCGTTCGACTCCCGATGGTTGCCACACTTTGAATGATTGCAGGAGATTCGGAAAACAAGCCGGTGGTCACTCGCAAGATGGACGACGGCCGCACGATTCATTATTTTGGACAACCTGCGGAGAACTCGCCGAATTCTCCGGTATCCGTGATCACGGGCGGACTCGGTTACATAGGACAGTCTCTGGCCTACTATTTATCCAGCCGTGGTCAGCCGGTCATTGTCGTCGATCGCCGCAACATTCCCAGCCAGCTCAGTAATATCACCGTAATCCGCGGTTCAGTGGGCGAGAGTGAAGTTTGGGAATGGATTCGGGCCCACTTTGAAATCCAGACGGTATATCATTGTGCCGGACTGATTTCCGTATCGGAGTCCGTGGCGGAGCCGGCCCCGTATTTCCGGGAAAATGTCGTAGAAGCAGTGCGCATGCTCGACCATCTCAGACTAGGCCCGCCCGTGCCCCTGGTGTTTTCCTCGTCGGCAGCCGTTTACGGCACGCCGACGTCGGTGCCCATTGACGAGTCGGCTGAGAAACGGCCGATGTCTCCCTATGGCATTACCAAGTGGCAGTTTGAACAAGTTCTGGAGGCCTATGAGGCAGCCTATCATTTGCCATGGGTCGCCTTGCGCTATTTTAACGCAGCGGGACAACTGGGACCCGTGCGCGAAATGCATCAACCAGAAACCCACGTCCTCCCTCGCATGGCTCAAGCCATTCGGCAAGGCACGTCCCCCGTCGTTTTTGGAGCTGACTATCCCACCCCTGACGGCTCGGCAATTCGGGACTACGTGCATATTGCCGACCTGGCTGAGGCCCATCGCCTGGCGGCAGAATACCTGAGGGCAGGGGGCACCCCTGGCGCCTTAAATTTGGGATCCGGAACGGGGACGTCCGTACTGGAGCTCGTCGAGGCTTTCGGTCGGGTAAGTGGACAGCCCGTGCATCCCGAGGTTCAAGGGCGGCGGCCCGGCGATCCTCCGCGTCTGGTTGCCGCCATCAGCCGCGTGGCCGAGGTTCTTGGCTGGCAGCCGCGCAACTCCCATCCGGTGGACGCCATGGTACGGGATGCCTGGCAGGCCAGTGGGGTCGAGACGGCCGATGCCTGAAATTCGTCGAGATCCCATTAGCGGAGAATGGGTCAGCCTCTCCGGCGATCGTCAGACCCGTCCGCTGACCGTATCCAGTCAGCTTCCCGCCAGGTGCCCCTTTTGTCCCGGGCCCACGACCGAGGTGGGTCTCTACCCTTTTCAAACGGCCGTCTTTGATAATCGGTTTCCCGCCTTCAACCAACCCGGAGCGAGCGAGATTGTCGTATATTCTCCCGACCACTGGGCAGATTTGAGCACGCTCAGCCTCGATCACCTGCACGCGGTATGGACCGCCTGGCGCCACCGCACGCGGGACTTGGGTACGCGCCCCGATGTAGCCCAAGTTTTCATCTTCGAAAATCGCGGAACAAAAGTCGGCGCCAGCATTGCACATCCCCACGGGCAGATCTACGGCTATCCGTTCATCCCTCCCCGTATACAGCGAGAATGGGAGACGTGGCCCGATCCCTGTCCGCTGTGCCGCGAAGACGCGCCTCAACTGGACGAACGCACCGTGCTGACGACCCCCGAGTGGAGGGTGGTCGCCCCCTGGGCCGCCCGTATGCCGTTTGAACTCACGCTGTATCCCCGTGCGCATCACGCAGACCTTACCACCCTCGACAGCGATTCAGGCCGAGGTGCCATGGCGATTTTACAGGTGCTCTACGCCGCTTATGACCGCTGGTTCGGACACAAGACCGCCCTGGTCATGGCTCTGTACCAGGCTCCGAACCGAGTGTTCGCACGCGAGCGCTATCATTTGCGCTTCGACTGCCTGCCCATCGAGCGTGGACCGGAAAAACTCAAGTATCTTGCGGGATCCGAGCTGGCCATGGGAGCCTTTGTCGGCGACATGCTCCCGGAACAGGTCGCCGCCAGTCTCCGGCCCCTGGTGCAGGCGATCGGACGGAGGCTTTAAACCGCCCAGGCAGGTGGTATCCCCAGGGCGCCGTGCAACGCGCTGGCCCGGGGACAGCGATGGCGATCGTCACGGCTGATGGACTGCAGTTTTTTGGTAAGCCCAGCGATGCCATAAGCCGCCAACCAGTAAAAATGCCATCCCCGTAGCGGGGACGCCGGTCCAGCCCCACGCCTTCCAGGCTAGGCTGGCCATCCCCGCCCCGGCCGCCCCGCCGACAAAGTACCAGACCATATAGACCGTGTTGAGGCGAGACCGGGCGGTCTGGCTTAACGCGTAGATTCGGGATTGGTTGGAGATTTGGCCAGACTGGGTCGCCACGTCAAGCAGAATGATCCCGACCACGATGGCCCACACCCGCCGGGGCGCAAGAGCCAGCCAGATCATGGCCAGACCCGACCCCCATAGCGCCCAGGTCACGGTATCGCGCGGGTCCCGATGGTCGGCCAGCCTGCCCGCCAACGGGGCCGCTACCGCTCCGCCAATGCCCACCAGGCCAAATAGACCAATGGTTTGTGGAGTGAAATGAAATGGGGCGCCGCGTAAAAGAAAGGTCAGCGCCGTCCAAAACCCGCTAAACGTACCAAACAAGGCGGATCCGGTCAACGCCGCCGAAGTCAACTCGGGTTCACTCCGAAAAAGCGGCCAGAGTGACCCCAGACCCTTGACATAGCTTAATCCGGCGGGTCGCGGGGAGTCATCGGGGAAAAGCCATCCGACCAAGGCGGCCAAGCCTACCATCAAGCCGGCGGCAATCCGAAACACCATACGCCAGCCCAGCCATTCGGCGATAAAGCCGGCGACGGTACGGGCGGCGAGCACCCCGATGAGCAAGCCACTCATCACCGTACCGACCACCCGTCCCCGCTCGGAAGACGACGCCAGATCGGCCGCCAGAGGCACCACAATCTGCGGAATCGGGGTCGCCGCGCCGACGATGAACGCGGCGACCTCCAAGCTCGCGAGGTTTGCGGCCATGCTCTCAGCTACCAAGGCCAAGCCCACCGCCGCCAGCAACCCCAGCAGGAGGCGTTTGCGGTCCACCATATCGCCGAGAGGTACCCAGAACAGGAGTCCGGCCGCATACCCGGCCTGGGTCAGAGTGGCCACCGGACCCAAATCCACCGCCGGTCGATGCAAGGTGGCCCCCATCACGCCCAAAAGTGGTTGGTTGTACCACAAATTTGCCACGGTGGCTCCGGCCAGCAACGCCATGGCCCAGAGCAGGCGCGGCGGCAGGCGCGATCGATTGGTCAAGGCTCTCCCCACGACTCGCCCGCGCGGTCGCCTCAGCGGGTTTCCGCGAAGGCGCCGAAGGGAGACTGGTAATGGATCGCCTCGGCCAGGATAGCCTGTCGATCGTCGGGTGAAAACGGGGTCGGATGGGCTGCTGCGGCCAAGACTTGAGGTAGCAAGTGAACGTCGCAGGCCGTAGCCAGTCCGGTGATCTCAGGGTGCGAGATCACATAGGAAACGGCTCGCTGGATCGCTTCGACTTCGTCGAACGGACGATACCACGTGTAATAGGGATGCATCTCCCCCTCCGACCACGTGCCGCGGGCAATGGCCTTGATGACCATCAGTCCCGCATCCTGACGCTGGATTTCCTCTACGAGTCCGTCATAGGCCGCCCGGTAAGTCGGATTGGCGTACAACACAAAATTCAGCGGAGTAAGCACCGTATCAAAGGGATAGCGCCTGAGCGCCTCGCGATGGACGCTCGGTGCCAGGTGGCCGTGCCCCGTGATGCCGATGGCCTTGGTCAATCCCTCCGCTTTGGCCTTAATTAACCCGGCCAGTGCGCCATTGGGCTCCATGACCTGGTCCAATTCTTCAAATGTGGTGACCGCGTGAATCTGAATCAAATCTACGGAGTCAACACCCAGTCGCCCCAGGGATTCCTCCAATTCCCGCCGCGCCCCGTCGGCATCCCGTTCACCGGTTTTTGTAGCTAGGAATATCTGAGATCGGATTTTTGTCATCCAAGGCTTCAGGCGTAGCTCGGCTTCCCCATAGCTGCGGGCAACGTCAAAATGATTGACGCCGTGGCGCAAAACCAGTTCAACCGCCTGATCGGCCTCGTCTTGCGTCACCGCGGCCAACGCGCACGCCCCAAAAATAGCGACAGAACTCCTGTGCTCAAGCCGTCCCAAACGTCGCTTTTCCATGACACCCTCCTTGGGATTTGGTGGACTTGGCGTTCGCCGCGCCAAGAGCTCGGCGGGCTCACTGCTGGTATTTCTCCGCGGAAAAGGCCCAGCACGAGGCGGGGCTTACCGAGCGCGGCGGCAGCCGGCAATGCTTTTTCTGGGTATTGCCTCCCCCATTCGAACACCGGCAATACCTTGCGAAACCTCCCTGGCAGACTCGCTTCCCGCCGCCGTCCCCAACAGCAAAGAAGCCTGTTTTCCGGATGGCCACGCGGCCCTGCCATTTGACGCTGGTACGTGCTTTTCGGAATACCGCAGACCCTATGGCGACCAGAAATCCCGAAACTTCGGTGATCGCCCCCTGGGGCCACAGTCTAAACCGGCCTTCACCCACGCCGATTTATGGGTTCATTATAACCCGTACACCGCCGTGACAAAACGGTGTGGCCATGGTGGGCGATTTCCCTAGCAAACTCCCCGCCAACCGACTGAATGTCAGGTATGGTGTCGATCATGTTCTCGCCTTCGGACCCTGGAGTCGACAAAATTAATTCGGAGGCAACAGGGATTCCCGGCCCGCATAGCGAATTATCAACTACTTGCCTATCCAAGATTCTCCGAGACAGCGGGTGCGGGACATCATGGCCAACCATAAGCCGGGCCGGGTTCGCCAGAACACGCGTTTTTCCATCCTCAATGGATCGTTTTCCATTGTGGCCACAGGCACCGTAGCTACCTATTTGCCGCTCTATTTGCTGGATGGCTTGCACGCCAGCAACCAGGCCATCGCCCTCGCCAGCGCACTGCCGGCCTTATTGGGCGCGGTGGCGATGGGGCTGGGCGCGCTCCTCTTGCCGAAGCTTCGCCGGTACCGGCCGATGACGGTCACGGCGACCCTGCTGGCGCGCTTGGTCTATGCCCTGCTCGGCTTCACCCCCTTCTTTGGCGGGGCAGCCGTCAGCGTTACCATTTACGCCTACGCTGGATCCAGTTTCATGCAAGGATTCGCGGGGTTGGGCTGGCAAGCTCTGATCGATCGGCTGATTCCCTCGCGACTGAGGGCGGGATTTTTCAGTCAGCGGAATGTGATCACCACCGCCGTCGGACTCACTTCCATGCTCATCTTAGGGGTCGTCCTCAGCCGTTTCTCGCCTCACGCCATAGGGCCGTATCGCGTAACCTTCGCCTTGGCGAGCATCGCCGGCATCGGAGAAGCCTACTACCTTGCGCGTCACCAAGAACCCGAGCAGGCTTCCCCTTTTCTTGAAACCAAGGATGTCGCCTGGCAGGCGGTTTTTCGAAATCATCCGTTCGTGACCTTTATCCTCGCCTCGACCTTCTTCAATGTCGGTTGGCAAGCGGCATGGCCCCTGTATGCGATCTACCAGATCCGGATGGCCCATGCCACCAGCATTTGGATTAGCCTCTTTACGCTAGCCGGCCAGATGGGGCAAATCCTTTCCTTTCGCTGGTGGGGACGCTACTCGGTCCGTCACGGGAATCTGGTTCCGCTGGCGGTGGCGAGCTTGGGGCTGGCCTTGAATCCCATTTTGACCATTGCCAGTCGGTCGTTGCCCTGGCTGGTCTTGGTAAATTTATTCGGCGGCCTGGCGACCTCGGGAATCATCTTGTTGCTCTTCAATCAATTGCTAGCCCAAAGTCCCAAACGGAGGCGCCCTAGCTACATCGCCGCCTATAATGTCGTCCTCGGACTGGCGGGGTTTGTGGCCCCCGAACTCGGAGTGGCCTTACTCGGTTGGATCCATATGACGGCCGTGATGACCGTCTTCTCCCTGTGGCGCATTGCCGCCGCCGCCGTATTTCTGCGCGGCACCGGAACCTTCACGCGCATGCGCACCGGGGGAGTCCGCCAACTGCTCTACGGCATTCGCCGCAGGTGGATTCGTTAAGATCACGAGCAGCCTAGATCCGATCGAAGCGGCCGGACAGGCTCAAGGATTCAAGGGCGGCGTGCGTGAGGTACAGATCGTCTAAGCTCACCGGCCAACCCCCTTGCACGTTTTCTCCGCGCAAGGAGGCAAAGACGGCCTCCATCATGGTCTGAAATCCTCTCCGCCATGCAATGGTATCCCAAGGCCCAAAATTTCGGGTGACGCTTTGCGTGGGCGTACTGGCCGACCAGCGCTCCAGATCCGCCACCTCTACTCGGCCAATCCCGCCCTGCAAAGTCAGACGCTCTCCCTCATAGCCGATGCCGCGGTGCATAACTGCTCTATACTGCGGTCCCGCCTCGGCATGGATAAAGGCGGACGTCTCGTCGGAAATCATCTCGCCGCCACGTAACCCCCCGATCAGGGAGACTAACGTATCGAGGGGATGGATGAAATCATCGAATAGGGTAGTGCGCGCATCCTTGAACCATAGTTGGCGCCGATGCTTTTCGACCGTCACCAGTCCCGGCGCGGGCACGTCGCTTCGCGCTTGCATATAGAGGGGAGCGAACCGACGGTTGAATCCCACAAACAGCGGGGTGTTCTTCTTTTTTGCCATGTCCAGCAGTCGTTCGGCATCGGCCAAATGATATCCCAGCGGTTTGTCAATGAACACAGGGATGCCGCGCTCCAGCACCTTCACGCCCAGTTCGGCGTGCGTTTCCGTGCTGCTGTGGATGGTGACCAAATCTGGATCGGCGTCTAGTCCCGCTTCCAGACTGGAGAGGGCGGGAATACGATAGATGCGGGCTAATTCGCCACTCGACGCTGGCCGCAGTGATGTAATCCCGATGAGTTCCACGCCCGGCCAGCCGGCCAACAGCGGTAAGTACATCTTCTTCACAATATCGCCCGCGCCCACCATGGCGATCCGCATCGTTCGCCTCCTCACCCATCCCGCCTTATTTGACTTGCAACGTCACCGACCGGTCCGACGCCTCGCGTACCCGTTTGACGGCCGTACCGGTAGCGACGACTTCCATGATCTCTTCCGAACGATGAATAATTTCGACCTGCACGTTGACCACCGAGTCAGCACCCAGTTCATCCGCCTCGGCCTGCATGCGACGCAAGGATAGCTCACGCGCTGCATACATCAATTCGGTGAGCTGAGTTAATTCTCCTCTTTGCATGCCTTTGAAGGCGGTGGCAATGCCGCCGGAAATGCCCATGCTCATGACGGAATTGCCCAAAACAAAGCCGAGTGGCTGAAATCCGGCGTCGTTAATGAGCCAGAAATCCAGCGCACTCAAATTCGACGTGGCTGCCTTGGTCGCATGCGACTGTTGCAATTCCTTGCCAATTTCTTCCATGCCGACGATTCGCGGACTATTGCCAAACATAATCTCTCTCCTTCGGATCATAGGTTACGGCCGTTGTCACTCGACCGCACGCAATTTCTCCCAATCATCATAGCATAGCCCGATATGGATCTTGGTCGAAACATCCGATTTGGTCGTCGCACCGCGGTGCCGTTTATGCGATCATACGACGGGAGGGGTCCACATGCGGTTCACCTGGGCGTCGTATGGAATGTACGCGCTCGCCGGCACCACGGCCGTTCTGCTGGGAGCCGTGATGCCGGAGTTTTTACGCCATTATCACGTGTCGTATGCGGTTGGCGGGCAGGTCGTGTTTATGCAGGCCATGGGATTTTTTGTCGGCGTACCCCTGGCCTTGCGGGCAATGCACCGATGGCCAGCACGGAATATCTTGTCCCTTTCCGCTTTGGTCATCGGACTCACCCAGGTCGGTCTGTGCACGCTGCCCCCACTCGCTGCGGTCTATCCTCTGGCCGCGCTGAATGGCGGCGGCGGCTCAGCCTTAGAGACCGTCGTCGCCTCCTTGGTGATGGAAATCATGGTTCACCAACGGGCCATTTTCATGAGTCGGCTTGAGGTCTCGTTTGGTGCTGGCGCGCTCGGGCTACCCATCTTGGCGGGTGCGTTGATCACGCTCGACGCTTGGCGTTTAACCTTTCTCTGCATTGGTCTGGCCGGCCTGGGACTGGCCCTTTGGTGGCAAGTCATTGTTGTGCCCCGCGAACCGGTGACTTCTACACACCGCGATGCGAGCATGGTCAGCCCGCCCAGCTTTGCCAAACGCAGCACAAAATTCGGGGTCCTCGCGATCTTTCTCTATATGACGCTGGTCTACGTCGGCCTCGAGGCCAGCATCAATAGTTTCCTGCCCTCCCTGTTCACTGCCGGGCTAAGCACCCCGGCATCGACGGCGGCACTCAGTTCGAGCACGTTTTGGGCTGCTATGGTCATTGGTCGGCTGAGCATCGGGTGGATAGCCCGGGCCCTGCGCTATGACCATTACCTATGGGTCAGTATTTCCCTGTCGCTGGTTATTCTGATCGCCTTCAGCATAGCCCATAGCCAAGCCGCGGGATTTGTTCTCGTCTTCTGTCTGGGACTTGCCATGGCCCCCGTCTATTCCGTATTGATGGTATTCACCAATCACACTTTTCCGGGCATGACCCGTATTATCACCAGTTTGCTCACCGCATCCGCGGGGTTGGGCGGCGCGGTTTTTCCCGCACTCATGGGCCTAGCCATGAACCATCTGCCCGTCGTGCGGGTGCCCTGGCTATTAGCGGCTCTGGCCGGGATGCTCTGGATCGGCCTGTTGAGCGTATTCGTGATTTTGCGTTACTGGCTGGGACGTGCTCCGCGACCCTCGAGCTGCCCCGACCCACCTTAACCCAAGCTTGCCAAACGCCGCCGAGGTCAACTACCCTGGCCTGAAGGCCGGAGCTTGAGGACTACGGTTCTCGGGTTCTGACCGGATCCCCGGATGTGTTGTACACGCTACGCGATGATGTCGAGGCTCCGATCGGAGCTACCAGGGCGGTGCTGATCCTA
>JAJZZH010000202.1 GCA_021797675.1 Bacillota bacterium
GGTCAGCGGATCGCCCGAGAGCAGTTTCTGGATGCCGCGTTTCGCGATGACCACGGCGGCATTGTGGTCCGCGTTGTCCCGATGTCCGCAGCGTTGACAGACGAACTCGGCTTGACTGGGCCGGTTGATGGCGGCAAAAATGACATTGTCCCCTCCCCCCAGATTTCCAGCTCACGGAGACCCCTTCTGTCGCCTGCGGTAGTGATCGCCAGCGGAGCCGGCCACGTCTGGAGGCTACCATTTCCACACCGCTGTGAAAACCAGTGTACTGAAAACAGTCGCGAATTGCATGTTGCCGAGTCGGCTGTCAGGCGGTCTGCCCGAAAGCGCCCCGCTTGTGCAATGGACAGACCAGGAGTTGCCGAACCCCAGGCTGCGCCAATGAGGTCGACCATGACTTTTGGGGACGGCCGGACGTCAACCAGCCCTCAATCTGGGCGGTGACACCGCGATAGCGTTTTTCCAGGCACCAGCTAACGATCGAGATGGGTCCCACCCCGATCCCCTTTTGGCATTACCCAGGTATTGACCCAATGATTGCGCAGGAGCACCGTTACCCGGTCGCCCTGCGCCGCCAACGCCTTGATGACGCATACGCTGTACCCGAGATCCCATCCGGGGTAAACCGGCGCTGGAGACCGCCAGGGGTCGTAGCAGATTTGCGCGCCTTGCAATGTGTCTTCGGTCGGGCGACCTTCGTGAAATGGCAAGCGCAGCAAGAGATAAAGGGTGGTGGTCGGTCCGGCTCGGTTGCGTTCCAAGAACCCAAACCCGATACCACGTTCCACGGTTAAATCTAGATTGCCTAGAGCTTGGCGGAAACCCACGCTGTCGTCCACACCTTGCAACCGCATCCTACCCAACGTTAATCCAGCATCATGGCACGATTCCCGGCTCTGTCCAACGAGATCGGCATTCACAGTCACCTCGTGTCTGCTGGATTCTCGATCCCATCATCCCAGACTTGTCCGAAAAAATCCAGTCCCCTTTTGGAAAAACTTTCGTTACTCGGACCCCTCAAAACGGCTTTCCATACGGGTTCCATATTTCATTCGTCAGTCCTGAGCTCCATGGCGGACGATCGTCGTGACCCGATCACATTTAAGGCACGAGTCAAGGGTCCGCGATTGCCGTGGGTTCTCAGCGGATTTGGCTTGAGCTTCTTCCCGTCGTCGCGCCACGCTATCGAATGCTCCGGCACCAGCAGCTGGGGCACCGTCTGCAGGCCACGACCGGCACCGGACGCAACCCCGTTTGAGCCCCAGCGACGCAACCGCGGGGATTTCACACCGGCGGCCCTATAGACTCCATTCCCGGGGCAGGGATGCGGGGGGACGCCAGTCGTCTTCTCCGACGCCATACACCAATTGTCCCAGACCAATAACTGCCGCGCCGGTCAATCCGATGCCCTCGCCGAACGAGGAAGCAACCACTCGCACGGGATGAGGCCAATAGGTCGTTCGGGCCGACAACTCGTCTGTCACCGCCTCGCGAAGGATGGGCCACGCACGATCCACCCAGCCGCCCAAGACGACAACCTCGGGATTGTAGATGTTATCCAGGTTCACCAATGCGGTGGTCACCAAATGGACAATTTCTTCGCGCAATGCGCTCGGAGCCTGCTCGATAGCCTGCTCGATAGGGGTGTCTTCCGATACACCGGTTCTGGCCCGAATGGTGTCCTCGCTGAGATAAAGCTCCAGGCAACCCCGATTTCCGCACCAACAGCGTTCTCCATCGGCGAAGACCGTCGTATGGCCCACTTCGCCTCCGATACCGCGGCTGCCCCGGTAGATGCGGCCATCTGCCCACACCCCGGCCGCCATGCCGCGGCCAATATACAAGAACGCGAGCCATCGCACTTCACGGTGCGGACTCAGTAACTGTTCGGCGAGTGCCATTCCCCGGGTATTGTTGTCAACTACCACGGGCACCTTGAGAACCTTGCCCAGCCATTCCCCCAGCGGAACATTAGACCAGCCATATCGTGGCGCGACCCGAATGACAGCGGCCGGATAATCCACGATGCCGGAAGCGCCTACCCCGACCCCCAGCAGATGAGGTGGACGCACCTTGCGAATAGCGGCTTCCAGCATCATCCCCATCCGTTGGACCGTTTGTCGGGGGTCGGGGCGGTCTTCCAACTCGTCATCAAAGCGCACAACCGCGGTCCCGTCCAGCTCAGCCAGACCCACACTGATCCGACGCCGTTGCAGATACACCGCTCCCATATAGTGCGTCCCGGTGGCAATTCGGATCCCTATCGACGGCCGGCCAACCGTTCGCGGTCCTGCGGCCTGTCCTTCTTCGGCAATCCATCCGCCCCGCAAAAGGCTGCCAGTGAGATTGGTGATTGAGGCCGGAGTGAGTCCAATGAACTCGGACAGCGTTTGCCGCGCGATTCCCGGCCGTTGGAGAATGTTTCGCAAAATCAGCTGTTGATTCTGCCGATGAGCCGAGATCATGTTCTGCCCACGCCTCATCGTGCCCCCCTCCCCGCCGCATCGACGTGCCCGACCCCGACCCCCCGAGGTTGGTTGGCCTGGATCTCCCCCATATCGGCTGCCATCGCCCTCATCCCCACACGTATCACTCGCTCTCACCCTGTTCTAGGTCACGCCCAGCGTTGCTTTAATATAAATGTGCCTAAGTTTCGAAAAACCTCCTGCTCGCCCCTACTTTCCACGGGTCCTCCGACGCCAGCACGAGCATGGTGCAAGCCACCAAGCTGCCACCGCCAGCGCCCAAGACCGCGAACAACCCACGTTCCCGCTCGTGCTGAATCAGATCATAAATTTCTTGGGGATTGCTGGGTTGCGATGCATTGGTCCTTCGGCCTGCAAGGAGTAGCTCTGCTTCCCCTGGTCAACGATGGCGGCATGTGCGCCATCCGCCTGTCCAGCCAATCGGGGCGCCTCCTCCAGGCATCGATAAAATGGTTGCACGCTGATTATATCAGACCGAGCGGTCGTCGGTTGCCGCCGCCATGGATGCGGCAACCGCCTAAGCATAAGCTCCCGCACCCTGTACCGATGAGCGATGACGGGTATTCCCGCTACTCTGCTGAAACGCGATCACTGGCCCGGCTAGCCTGGTTCCACCATGACTGCGCCGTGAGACCACGAAAATCCGCAAGGCCCTCTGTCCCACCGCTCAATTGTGTGAGGACGGTCTCTTGGATGGCGACCGTCCAAGCCAGTTTGCTCCAATGCACATCGGTGCCGAAAACGAGTTTGCGAACCGCTCCTGGCCAATAGAGCAGTTGCCGCAGATATTCGGCTATCCCCGGGCGTTCCAACCAGCCCCCAGGCCCGAAGGTGACATCCGCATACACGTTGGGGTGAACCCGGAGCATTGCCGCCGCCTCTTCGTGCCACGGCATTCCCAGGTGCGCGATCACCATGGTCAGGCGAGGAAACGTCCGCGCCACACGGTCTAGCGTGATTGGCCGCATATAGTCGGAAGTCACTCCGTCCTGCGCGTCGCGCTCACTGCGGAGAACCACGCCGGTATGAAACAACACCGGGACGCCCCGAGCCTGCGCAATTTCGTAAATCGGGTCATAGTGCGCGTCATCGTAGCGTGCTCGGGGGCGGGTCACCTTCACCCCTAAAAATCCCTGGTCCAGCCACCGGCGCAAATCGTCGGGGACATCCCGCCCCAGGGCCAAGCTGGCAAACGGGATGATCCGCTTGGGAAACTCCCGGTAGGCCTTCCACACCGCCGCATTGCCGGGAGAGAGGTCGCCGAGAACCGTCTGGCCTTTTAACCCCAGCCCGCTGAGACCAACGCGTTCTATCTCCAGCCGGTCCATCTGCCGGAGCAAGTTGTCGACGTAATGCGCTTCGTTCATGAGATGATGATGCACGTCTAATCGCATGGTGTTCACCTCACTGGGACGCTAGTTCCGGGTCCAGGGTCACCGCGGGGATTTCCAAGCCTTCGTCAACAGTCACACGCAGGATCAGCCGCCAGTCTACAGGAAAACCCTCCCCCGCCGTCGTGCAGCTGAGCCGCTGCCGGCTGCGGCCACCCGCGGTCACCGTAAGCGCACCCAGGCGGGGCTGGATGGTAACGTCCGCGGGGGACTCGATCCACCAATCGACCCGGTGGGGCAGATGGTCCGTGCTCTCAAAAGCGAGATCCAAGTGCCGATAGCCGGAATGTATGTCGTCAGGCTCCAGCTCGGCGATTTCCAAGGAAGGGCAGACGGGATAGCGGTAGGCTGAGCGCAACCGGTGCGAGAGCTTGGAATCAACCTTGAACCCCAACCGACGGGCGGTAAAATAATTATGCAAAATAATTCCGTCAAAGCGATGCGCCAGGATGAAGGCATGGAGCCGGGAGCGGGCAGCCGGCAGTGTCCCGGCTGAGCCGACTGCGCTCGCCGCCAATTCCATGTCGTAGATGGCGTAGTCCGCGTTCCAGGCAAGCCGCTCGACCATGAATGCACAAGCCGGGGAGCATTCCTGTCCGCGGGCGGTTTCAAGCGCCGCCCTGGCCCCACGGTAATCGTGCAACGCGTCCGAAATGGCCGATGCGGAATCCAACGCCCCGCTGGGATCCGGATAGAGCCTCTGGCCCGCTTGCTCAGTCAGACTCAAATAGCGCTGGATGGCATCGGCAGCCGCGCCGAACCGGCGTGCGCAATACTGGTGGAGCCACCCCTCCGGATCAAGCTCGGTGTCCCAACACAGATCGGCAAATAACCGGTGGCTCGCCTCATAGGTGATCCAGTCGGCGGGTTCCGCATAACTACTGAGTCCCCGCACCCCCCGCGCATGGTAGTAGGGAATCTCGGCGCCCATCAGCCGCAGCAAATTGGTGGGCAGCGAATGCCAGCTATATCGGCGGTAATATTCGTAGACTCCGACATCGCCGTGGAAGCTTTCCCGCCAGCGCCCGATGAGCGCGGCATAATACGCATTGCGCTCGGATGTCTGATCAAAGATGGGCACCGCGATGCTCCGATCATAAGGCGCAATGTCCACCAATACCTTGTCCGCCGAATACCGGGCAGGGGGGCCCGGGGGCTCCGGATCTGGCAGGTAGGCGACATGCTCGATGATCACTTTTGGCCGGCGATTAGCCATCGTCGCGACCAATTGATTGATCACCTGGGCTTCCGCATCGGCCGGGCTGCCAAATACGGTGGTCGCCGCTGGGGGCCAAGTGGCCGCGTCGGGTGGCCAAGCGTCAAAAATCTTGATTTCCGGCCGTTCGCTGAGGTAGTCGACGACGCGTGCGACGTACGCCTCGACGGCAGCTGGATTAGTCACGTCAAAGACATTAAACCCGGGTACATAGAACTCGGGATACGTTTTAGGAGGAAGCCAGCTGGCGTAGCCGTGGCCTCCGACCTCGACCATAATTTGGCGGAGCACCAGCTCAGGCAGGATGTGATCGCGCCACGCATCATAACGGGTGACTCCCGCGTTTTGATAGTCATAGGGAATGACTAAGACATTCATCCGCGCCTTGCCCATCCAGTCAATCAGGGATTTCAAATTGGCAGCATTGAAGCTCCAGCCTTCTTCAACATAGAGCTTGCGATACCGAAAGGCGCCGTGACTCTTCACTTCGCGCAATTCCGAGGGGAAGCCGCTATCGAACGCTTTCGATGATACCGGCACCACTTCGGCATAGTCGTGATAGAAGTTGAACGTAGGGGCAAAAAACCGAATACCCACCTGCTCCAGCAAGGCGTAGCACGCATAGAGCACGCTGCGCGGGTTGGATCCGGTCATCACCCACGCTCCCTCCACGTTATCGATCGCGAAGGCATCGTCGTCCGGCGTCCACGGTTGAGATCGTCCGGGAATCAGCCATTTGTGGTCGAGCCTCCCCTGGTCTCTCGCGGTCGACGGCCCGAGGTTAGCTGTCCGTGCAATCACCACTGCGCCGCCGATCCCCGAGCCCGCTGCCGACAGGCATGCTTCAATCACCCGCAGGGGTTGAAGCCCAGCCTGACTCCAATAGCGGCTCAATTCGTCGGCAGCAAACTTGACCGTGGCAGCCCCTTCCGGACTCCACCAAAAAATCGCTCGATCTTTGGCGTTCGCGTTCACGCACGCTCCTCTCGTCTTGCCGGGCTTCCGAGACATAACCAACACTACTCCAAGATACCCGCCGCAGTATCGGCGTCGGTGACGATTTCTGTCGAGCGCCGGCTGGTCAGTGCCGTGACGGGATAACTGGGGTCCAAGATCCCGCGCACCGCCATTCGCAGGGCTGTACGCTGCCAGCGCCCGCCATCGGCATAGAGCACAAGCTGTCGGGCCGCCGCCAATTGAGGGACCCCGATCGTCACCGCCGCTCGAGGAAATGCGTCGATCCACCCCCCCAAGGATCGACTGGCGTTCATGACCACGGTCTCGGGGTTCAACTGCACCACCCGCGGAGGAAACTCGGCGACCGACGCCGACCGGGTTCCCGCTGCGAGGAGGGGCTCGTTGAACGCGACGTGCCCATGAATCCCTATCCCCCCATAGGCGACGTCAACCCCTCCGCAGTCGTCGATTGCGCGCGAGATTTCATCGAGGTGCTCGGGATGAGGAAAGATGACCCGCGGCTTCCCCGACGAGGGATGGATTCGGTGATAGAAGAGAGTGTCCATCACCCCCCGAAAACTCAGCGGGTGACTGGCGTCGATCCACTGCCCGTCGGCCCCCAAGTACTCGTCCATATGGATAATGGTGGTATGCGAAAGATTCAGGCCCAGGTCGTTGATGATTTGCGCACAACGAGGATAGTGGGCGGTGGGGCCCACCGGCAGGATGAGGCAGCATCGCCCCCGTTCCCGCATACTACCTTGAATATTTTCCGCAATTGACTGGGCGAAATGTTCGTAGACGGATTGGCGGTCGGGCAGAACGTGAAGCGTGACCTTCGCGCCGCGCACGGCCTCGATTGGATCGGTCAGCCACTTCGGGATGAATTCGGTCACTATGCTCCCCCTCTTCTCTTGGGCGCCAGACGGCGAACCTCCCAGGCCAAGCATGGGGGCGAGAAGATCGGCGGCCCCCATGCTTGGCCGTTGCCGCCGATCATACCCGCATCCGTTTGGCTTCTAGTGCTGACCCGTGTTGGCCGGTAACGTGGACCAGTAGGTCAGCCATTGCTGGTCCCTCTTGAGGTGAGCCATTAGTTGGGTCGCCACCTGGGCCGGAATGCTGCCATTCGCTTGAATCCACCGTTGTAGGGCGGATACCTGCTGCTGGGCAGCCGCCACCTCGGGCTGAGTTTTGGTCACCAAGTGGTCGATAGCGGAAAGGCGCGACGTGATCACCGTGCCCGCACCCTGGTTGAGACCGGCCGGTTCATATAGCGCGCCGACATTGCCCTGAACCCGGTGATTCAAGGCCGCCACCGCCGCCAAGGGTTCGGTCAGCGGGTCTACCGCCGTCTCCCGATAGGGACCGGTCAGCAGCGCTCGGTACATGGGTCCAGTCATGCCGTAATTGGCGAAAAACTGCTCGCCGGACACCTGGTCCGATTTCACGCCGGCGACTTGCCCGGCCAAGGCGTTAGCCCCGCGAGCCAATTCCGGCGACAAGATGGCGCTGACCAGGCCCTTCCCGGCCATGCCGACGAAGGGGGCGGTATTCACGGCCGCTTCGGTAACGCCAGCGAACTGATAGATTTCCGGGAAGAACCCGTTGATCCAGCCCCGCTCCGCCCAAAGCGAAAGGTTTTCCAGGCGATGGTTCTGGTCGTTGCTGGGACTGGCTCCTACCGCTGCCAAGAGCGGGGTGTGGGGAGCAATCTGGGCCAACATCTGGTGAACGTCACGGACCAAGCGGGACACCTGAGCCTCGCGCCAATTAGTCCACGCTTGCCACGCGGCCGGATTGCTCGTGGGCGTAATCGTCTGCGGGTTAATCCCGGTCAGGTGCTCAAACGCCGCGATATCGTACGCGTTGTAGCTGAAGCTGGTCTGGTAGTTCATGTCCGCCCGGGGATACCGGATATAGTCGAGCACCACGCCATTGGGATGCAAACTTAACACGCGTTGTTTGATCACATTGACGAGATAGTGGCGGACGGCGGGAATCGCAGGGTCCAGCCAGTGAAAACCCGACAAGGGCGATTGAGTCTGCCCTTGGTAGCCGACCATCGCCCAGCCGGGATGGGCCTTGAGGATGGTCGGATTGCCCAAGAGGACGTTGAAACTGGTGAATACCTGGAGTCCTTGCTGCTGGGCGGTGTTGACAAATTGACTCACCATATCCTGCCCCTGATAACTCGGATCGCTCACGGCGAGCCGGGGCACTCCCAGCTCGAGAGAGTTCATGTGACCGGCTACCAAGGTCGACACGGCCTGGCTAACACCGGCCGACGTAGGCGTGAAGGTGACGGAACCGGGATTGGCGGAAAACCACACTCCGCGGTCCTCCGCGGGGGAAGACGGCACCAGCAAGGTCTGAATGTCACGACTCGTCGTGTACGCCTGACCGCTGGCGTTGATCAACCCACAGACATTTCCGGACGAGAGGGAACTTTGCGCCTGGGCCACTTGCCCCTTAAGCTGGGTCAGCGCGGCACTGACCGCCGCGGTCGGAATTTGGTACAGTTCTGACTTCGCCGTGGCGACGGCCGCTAGGGCATCGGCCTGGCTGGTGGTGGCTTGACGGACAAAGGCCTGCGCGCTGATGGTGCCGGTAACCTGATAGCTTCCCGAAGGCGTTTGATTGACGACGACTCTGGCGCCGACGATCAAGTGATGGAGAATCCAGGTTTGGCTGGTACCATCCCCGGAAAGCACATAACCGTTAGCTGGAATCGGCGAATCTCCCCCGCCGATGTGGGTTACCACGCCGTTAACCACGGTCGCCTCGCTGCCCCACGGATTAGTACCGGTGCGCTTGCCCCACTTGGGCGTGTAAAGAATCATCTGGTTCGGGCCCCTCAGGGCAGGGTAAGGGGCTCCCACCGGATTGTTGGCGGGAGTGGGATTGGGGGGCGCGGACAAGTTGATCTGGGCCGTATACGGTGGCGGCTTCAGCGTGATTTGCACCGCCTCGCCGACCTTGAACTGAAGGATGTCCTGAACGTCAGCGTAGTTCGAGCCGCCTTGGGCGGAAATCACGTAGCCGTTCGAGGGAATGGCGGAGTTGCCGTGCCCGCTGACCGGGCCGTTATCGATCGCGGTCACGATGCCATCGACCACGGTCATCTCTGCTCCCCACTGATTCGTCTCAGTTGACGTTCCGAACGCCGGGGTATACACAATCACCTGGCTGGCACCCCGGTACTGATTAAATCCGTTAATCGGTAACGTCCCACCGTTGGGCAGGACCAAAGACTCGCTCACGCCAGGAGCAATCGCCAGGCATCCCGCAGATGCGGCCGCACTGACCGGCGCCGGCGCCACGAGAAAGCCCAGACTGAACGCCAAGGTGCCTGCCGCTGACGAATATACCGACCATCTCGATCGTCTGTTCATCGTACCACTCCTTGATCTGTTGTCTCTGGACTCACCAGGCCATCGGGCCCCGGAGAACTGTCAGCGCTGACCCCACGAGACATGGTCCGGGGCGCCAACGCTTGACCGGGGGAATGGCTTGCCCTCTTACTACCGATATCCACCACCGAGTTTCGGCGTCCGCCTCGAGAATCCGGCGAGGGCTCCCCGGTTCGCGACGACGGAAAACTTCTGGGCTTTCGGGCCATATCCCGCTCAGGCGCGCACTCCGTGGGTCAAGCGAGCCACGGCCTCGCGCCGAAACACGATGGCAGGCAGTCTTCCCGCTATCCCTTGACGGCGCCGGTCACCCCACTGACGAAGAGCCGTTGCAGACTGATGAACACGACGATGACGGGCAGGATAACGATGATCGACGCCGCCGCGATAAGTTGCCAGCTGGCTCCGAAATAGCCGAAAAAATAAGCAAGGCCTAGCGGCGCGGTGTACATTTTCTGACTGTTTAAGATTACCAATGGCCACAAAAATGCGTCCCAGGAACCGAGAAAGGTGAAGATCGCGAGCGCAGCCAAACTCGGAAGCACTAAAGGAGTCGTAATCTGACCAAAAATTCGCAATTCGCCCGCGCCGTCCATCCGCGCCGCGTCCTCTAATTCCTGGGGAAGGGTGAGATAAGCCTGACGCATCAGAAACACGCCAAACCCGCTAAAAAATCCGGGGACGGCCACGCCCCAGAAGGTATTGACCATCCCGAAAAAGTTCACCAACAGGTAACGCGGAACGAGCATGGCTTCGCCCGGAAGCACCAGCGTGGCAATCACCAGGGCAAAGAAAACACGCTTGCCGGCGAACTCCATGCGAGCCAGCGGATATGCCGTGAACGCCGAAATGACCGCGGTTCCCGCAACCGATAACAGGGCCAGTTTGAGACTGTTGAAGAGATACTGGCCAAAGGGCCAAGTCTTGAACACGGCCGCGTAATTGCCTACGGTAAAGGGATGCGGAATCAGTTGCGGCGGAATCAGAAACGGATTTTGGTCGGGGCTCATCAACGAGGTGGACACCACCCAGATCAGCGGGCCAACGAAGACGGCGGCCCCCAATGCCATGACCACATACGATAATACAACGCCAAAGTGGCGGCGCGAGCGGGCCATTAGGTCGTCCACCTCCTTCCGCTCAGGCGGAATTCGACGTAAGACAGCGCAACCAGCAACACAAAGATGACCTCGCCCGCTGCCGCGCCATAGCCGAAGCGGTAGCTCGAAAAGGTCTTCTGCCAGACATAGAAGAGCAGCGTGGTGGTGGTCTGAAGGGGCCCGCCACCCGTGAGCACATAAATCTCGGTAAAGACCTGCATGGCTCCCAGCGTCGATATAATCATGACAAACATCATAAAGGGCCAAATCAAGGGCACCGTCACATGGCGGACTCTGGCCCACAGATTGGCTCCGTCCACCTTGGCGCTGTCAATCAATTCCTTGGGAACGGTCTGCAGGCCGGCCAAGTAGACGATGATATAATAGCCGATGCCCTTCCAGACCGTCACCAGCATGACCACAAAGATGGCAAGAGACGGCAAGGCTAGCCAAGAAATAGGTTGTTTGAGGAGATGCAACGACATCAGGCTGACATTCAGGAGACCAATGGTCTGAAATATCTCGGAGAAGACAATCGCCACGACCACCATGCTGACGACCACGGGCAGAAAGTAGAGTGCCCGAAAGACGCCGATCCCTGGCAATCGCTGGTTTAAGAGCATCGCTACCAATAAGGGGATGATCACCAGCACCGGCACCACCAACAGATACTCAAGCGAACGCAGTAGCGAATTCCAAAAACTCGGGTCCGACAGCAATTGCACGTAGTTGGCAAGACCAATGAATTGACTGTGGTTCCCTGGGGCCGCGTTGGTCAGACTAATCCAAATGGCATAAAATGCCGGGATGTAGTTCCATATCACCAGCAACACCGCCCCGGGTGCCAAAAAGAGATAGGGGACGAACCACGCCCGATGATAGGCGGGGTTCGTCCGGCGGGATCTGTTTGGCCCTGAACGCATATTACTGCTTGCTTCCCGACAAGGCGTTGACTTTTTGCGCGGCGATCCGCATCGCCTGCTTGGCCGGCATTTGGCCCAGCACGGCGTCATTCCAGTACTTCTGCAGGATCACGTTGATTTGCGTCTCGTTGGGATAGGTAGGAATCGAACCGTGCAGCGTTGGCGACATCGCCACGCCCCGCCACAAGTATTTGTTTTGCAGGACCGCCGAACGTGCCTGTAAAGCTTCTCCCGGCGGGAAATGGTAAAACGCTTGGTCGTGAATCGCCGCTTTGGTAATCGGTCCTACGCCCCCGCTGGTCGCCTTGTGAAAGGCGAGCTGGGCCGGCACGGTTACAAAAGCCATCGCAAGTTCGGCCGCCAATTTGGCATGCTTGGAGGTCTTGCTCACTGAAAAGGAAAAGGGTGGCTGCACCATATACTTGCCCGTCAATCCCAAGACCGGCGGCCCCACCTTTAAGTGCGCCTTGATCGGCCCCCAACTCGACTGCAAAGCCGACGTCATTCCCTCGTTGTAGGTAGCAATGGCTCCTTGGACGAACAGTGCGGTTTCATGCACCGGAGTAATGCTGTCGGGATCAAACACACCCTCCTGGTACCACTTCCGGTACTGACTAACCAAAGCCACGGCCTTCGGCGTGTCAAACGCGGCCTTTTTCAAGTTGCGGGTCAGGATAGGGATGCCGTTTTCTAACAGGGTAGGCGTGGCAATCGGTCCTCCCACGGCAAAAGACAGCGGCTCTACGCCACTGGTCGACCAGTATACCGTAGGCTCAGCGCGATGCAATTTAGCGCCGTCCTGGTTAAATTGATATTGCGTGGTCGGCAGGGTGGTAATACCCGCCTTTCGCAACAGCGCCATATTGTAAATGATGGGAATAGAGGTACCCGCTCCGTAATACGGAATCGAATAAATCTTGTGGTTAATGATGAGCGGGGCCAAGGTGGACTGAGGGAATTCATTAATTTGCGCCCGGGTCAGCACGTTGTTTAACGGCTGAAAGTCCTTATACATGGAGTAAAGCTCGGTGCCGCCGATATTGATCAGGTCAGGTGCCTGCTTAGCGGCATATGTCGCCAGATATTTATCGACAATTTGAGTGCCGGGGACATCGACCCATTGGACTCGCACGCCGGGATGGGCCTTTTCGAAAGTGTTGATCACCCGATGAATGTATGGGGCGAATTTTGCCAACTGTAGCGTCCACACCGTAACGGTTACCGGAGGCCGCTTGTTGATTGGCCTGGCTGCACTGCTCGCCAGCCCACTAATCAACAACGCCACGGTCCCGGTGAGTGCGATCGGACGGGCCAACCCAGATTTTCGCATCGCCACTCTATTGTTCCCCCTTGCTTATTTTATACTCTGAAGCAAAGATTAGCATAGGTGCTTAGGAAAAGCAACGACTTTCTTGTAATAAATATCTTCGTTTATTTAAGTATTGGAGTTTCCTGGCTTTTTGCCAAGTGATGTAATGGAGCAGCACTTCACCACCTGTCCAGCGTGAATACTGGAATGACACCGTTCTGATGGATTTCTCTACGTTTGACCATCGCTGGGGTTTGACCAGTCTATCGCTACCTTCCTGCATCATCATGCGGCCTTCCTTGGGGCACGCTCTTGGTGTGTATGCAGTCAAATCGAAATGGACTCTCGCCTCTCGCTGAAAGCCTCAGACTTCCCCGGTTAGGCGCTAATACATACGTATGTTGGTGTCGGCGACAGAAAAGCTCTATTGCCGGTTTGGCCATCAAATCGTAGACATATCCGAGGAGACACGCAAGAGCTAATTGCGCCAGAGACGATGTGGCTTATCACACCAAGTGGAGTTTGCGGTTTTTTTCGAAGACCGATGCGGATCATCCTGCTTCCGATAAGATCCGGAGAATTTCCGGGGTAATTTTCGAGGATATGGCTTCTGGTGCCGTTTCCCCCAAAATTCGGTCGGTC
>JAJZZH010000182.1 GCA_021797675.1 Bacillota bacterium
TCCCCAGGCCATGGCGTCATACGCAGCCGCGATGGCGTTCCTGGCCCGAGAGGTCTATGAGGAAAACGTGGCCAACAAATTTGAGAAAACCCCACGAACTTGCGGCCAAAATTCGTGGGACTCAACAATCCCGATCCCGTCGTTCAACAGCCCCTTGCCGCTCCCTGCTTCCGGTGCGTCGACCAGGTGGATCGGTGTTGGCCCCTCAATGAGGCCCTGGACGAAGACGAGCATCATGTACGCCACCGCGTGTACCTTGCCCGCCGCATGCTCAAACGGGAAATCGAACAGCAGTTCGTCCAGAATCCAACGTTTCGCCTCGGCCACCTCACCCGCCGTCGGCACCATCGAGACGTTCGGCATGGCGACCAAATCCGCAGTTTTGGCGACATAGAGCTTGTGATCGGGATGGTAGCCGTCCTTCGTAACGAGCTCCGCTTTCCCAGTTCTGGAGTTCATCACGAATACCGGCGCCGTTACCACGCGGTCAAGCGCCGGCAACGGAATCTGCGGGAGACTGAGAAAATCTTTCACGACCTCGTTCGGCGGGAAAACATCTTTCATCGTTCCCTTTTCAGTCATCGTCATCCACGTTGCGACCCGTGCCATTTCTCCCTTCATCCCGTCGCTATCGAGTGTCTTCAGTCGCACACTTCCATCATCCGAGCGCGTAATGCGTTGCACAATCGTGCCTTGATTTTGCGTGAAAAGCTTCGGTATGGCACGATTGGCTTTCTCTAGCGCGCGGACAGCGTCGGCGGTAATTTCCGGTAGCTGGCGATGGTTGGCGAGGACGATCGGCTTTCCTGTCGCCGTCGATCCACCCTGTCCGCCGCCGGAATTTCTGAACGGGACCACCTTTCGCGGCCCGTTCGCGTTCGATTCCGGTTCGGACCCGAACGTTTGCCCATCAGTCGTGACGGATCGTTCGGATTCTGCTACACTGTCTGTAAAGGGTTTTTCCTTGACACTACTGCTCATCTCCACTCCCTTACCGGTCGCGGGGGTGTTTTCTTTTTCTGGTTTCGGTTCGTTCATCGGATATCGGTACCTCCTGTGCGTTTTAGTGGGGAGCCATCGCTCCTTTCTGAGTGATGTTTTGGATCATGGGCTTCGGGTGCGGCCGGTTCACCGGCGGTCAGCAACGACCGCCTCCCCGTACTGCGCCGCACCTGGGCGCCCAAGTCTGCCTTGCGGCGAGGCTAGCCGGCCTCGCCCGAAGGCTCCGCCCCCAACACCCGGAACACTTCCGCCGCGGGGATCCGGACCGCCCCGAGAAACCTTTGGGCGGCTAAGTCGCCCTTTGCGATCATGCGGCGGACCGTCAGGCCCGACACGTTTAGGATCGTCGCCACTTGGGCTACCGTCAGCACCAGGGGTCGGGTGCCGTCGGACACGCGTTCTATCGCATGCCAGATGAGGTCATCGTTCGGGATCACTATCCATCGCCTCCTCCCAGTAATGGTAACACTAGTGCGAGTAGTGATCAAGAGAATGCACTAGTTTTTCTAGTGAGATTAGGAGTATAATGAATGAAAGGAATGCACGGAAGAAGGAACAACTGAAATCGCTGTTTTGGTTTGGAAAACCTTGCGGGAACTTCACAATTTAACGCAGACGGAGGTCGCCCAGCAGGCCGCGATCAATCAAAGCCATTATTCGCATATCGAGCGAGGCGCAGGAACCTCTTCTCGCATGATTGCGAAGTTGTTGGCGGTGTTGCCGCCGCCACCCCGGCTGGATCGCCGGGCTATTGCGGTCGCGTTGGAAAACGTAGCCGCGCGGTCTCGCGAGAACGAGACGCGGTGGGAACACACCGCGGAACTGCTGTCGCAAGTTTGGCCGGACTGGGAACGCATCACCCGAGGAGCCCTCGACGTGCCGGCGGATCCCCCCCTATCCCCAGAATCCCAAGCAGGGCTGGTCTGGTTGGTCTGCCACGGGGCGGCGGCGCTTGTGCCGGACGATCTCTTTACCTCAGGAATTGCGTCCGAGTCCGTAGTCTCGAAATGGATCGCCCTGACAACAAAAATCCAGGCCGATGAACTCAACTGGCAGGCGGTCAAAGCGCTGAGTGACGTGATTGAGGCGCGACAAAGCGACCCCCGCTGGGATTATGTGTCCCGGTCTTGGCCCCGCCTGACCGATCGGCAGAAGGCGGTGGTATCCGACTTAGTGAAATTATTGGTCGAGGAGAAAGATTAGAGAACTGTTTCCGTGGGGACGATGGGGATGGTTCCGCCGTCTTTGGGTTATCCGTCCTCTTTTGTGCTATCCTGCCCTTTCCGTTGCCTCTTTGCCACCCGCAACCCGCCACGGTGTGTCTCTCCGATGCTCTCGAATTAGCTCTAGTTTCAGTCGTTATCTCCGTTCATGGGGATGAAAGTGAGGATGGCGGCCGTGGTGGGGCAAATAAAAAACCCGCAATCCCTTTCAGGATGCGGGTTTCAAAGTTTTGGTGCGCCCGAAGGGACTCGAACCCCTGCTTCAGGCTCCGGAGGCCTGCGTGATATCCACTTCACCACGGGCGCGTCTGCAGACGTATTGTACCATAACAGCATAGCGGTCACAAGACGTAGGGCGGAAGAAACCCGCCATCCGCAGTCATCCGCACTCCCTCGATCCTAGCCGAGGGTCTTGATACTTACTTTGACATGGCAAAATCATTTGCTATATGATGATTGAGTGAAAGCATTTGCTCGCTCAAATCAATTGGAGGAAGAAGTTCATGGAAGTCTTTCACCGTCACGGTCTGCCCGAGTCGATCCAGAGCCAGATTCGGTCTTTGGTGCATACCCTCAACGAGCTGCAACGTGATCGATTGCATGAGACCGACCTCACCTTAGCGCAGATCCATGCCGTTGTCGCGATCGGTAAGCATGCCGATCAATCCATTGGAGCGATTGGCAAAGTCCTCGGGATAGGTTTGCCGTCCGCCAGTCTGTTGATTGATCGGTTGGTGAAGGCAGGATACGTGGAGCGTCACCAGTCCGATGAGGATCGTAGAATATGGCATTGTCGTCTGACTGAAAGCGGGAAAGAAATCTATCATGTGATTACCTTTGGGGAGCGCCGTCTGCGAACTTGGTTGGAACGCATGCAAGAGGACGACCTGGCCGCATTGCACCGCGGCCTCAGTGCACTGGGGGACGCCGCCCAAGACTCCTTGTCAAGGGTCGAAGAGAGGAAGTAAAGGATGGCTAATGCAGTTGCCAAGAACGGCAACGGACATCGTCGGATCATCGATCAATCCAAGGGAATCGTCGGCCAAGTTCCCGAACGTCAGCTGGTGATGATCCTGATTAGCGTAATGTTGGGCATGTTGTTGGCCGCTATCGACCAAACCGTGGTCGGCACCGCGATGCCGCGCATTATTGCCGACCTGCACGGCCTGAGAGAATACGCTTGGGTCACCACCAGCTATATGCTGGCCTCAACGGTCATGGTGCCGCTCTATGGAAAATTGAGCGACATTTATGGACGCAAGCCATTCTATCTTTTGGGCATGGGACTATTTTTGCTCGGCTCGGCTCTTTCCGGCACATCCCAAAACATGACGGAGCTAATATTGTACCGCGGTATCCAGGGCTTGGGGGCTGGCGCGATAATGCCCATCGTACTCTCCATTATTGGCGATGTGTTCCCTCCCTCGGAGCGTGGCAAATGGCAAGGGCTGTTGATGGCCGTGTTTGGACTTGCTTCCATCATAGGTCCCTGGGCCGGGGGAGCCATCACGGATCACTGGGGATGGCGGTGGGTATTTTACGTCAATATGCCCTTTGGTGTCCTCGCCCTGGCCTTTTGTATCATTGCCCTCCCCTCCGTCTATACTAAGCAGGAACACCGTCTCGACTACCGCGGGACCATCATCTTGCTGGTCGCCGCCGTGCCCATGCTGCTTGGTTTTTCTTGGGCCGGCAACCAATATGGCTGGGGCGACTGGCGCGTACTGACGAGCTTTGCGGTTAGCGCCGTGGGCTGGGTAGTGTTCTTCGTGGCCGAGAGTCGCGCCCCGGAACCGATCATTTCTCCCCGTCTCTTTAGGAACGCCATTTTTTCCATTAGTGTCGCCACGTCGTTCTTCGTAGCGATGGGCATGTTCGGCGCAGTGATGTTTATCCCCCTCTTCATGCAGGCCGTCATCGGCGACTCGGCGCAACACTCCGGCGTCATGCTCACCCCGATGATGTTGGGTTTCATGGTCTCCAGCATCGTTGGCGGTCAAATCATGTCCCGCACGGGAAAATACAAATTGTTGATCCTGTCATCGCTCGTCGTCGCCGTTGTCGGCATGTTCCTCTTGAGCCAGATGACGGTGGCCGCCACCAACGGGTTGGTCGTGCGAAACATGGTCGTCACCGGCCTTGGCATCGGCACCCTGATGAGCCTTTTTACCATTGTGGTCCAAAATGCCTTTTCTTATCGGCTGATGGGCACGGTCACCGCGAACTTGCAGTTCTTCCGCTCCATTGGCAGTACGGTAGGGATAGCGATATTCGGGTCGTTACTCACGGGACGCTTTACCTATGAACTACCGCGCCAAATTCCCGCTCAGGTCATTCGGGTACTGCCAGCTCGCGCCTTGCACGGCTTGAACAATCCGTCCGTACTCTTAAGCCCTGCCGCCGGTCGCCACCTGGCCCGCCTCTTTGGCCATTTGGGACCGGATGGTCTCCGACTCGCCCATCAGTTGATGCATGGCGTACGGAGTGCCTTGGCCATGGGTACCGAACGCGTATTTATGATGGGTACGGGGTTGCTACTGCTGGCATTTGTCTTGTCGTGGGGTCTCAGGGAAATCCCCTTGCGCAAGTCCCACACCCCCCATGAATCGGCCGATTCCCCGGAGAGGGATTTCGACGAGCGTACCAAGCGGGGAGTGTTGGGCGTCGCGTTGGGATTGGCGGTCCAAGAACACCGATTCCCTGACCCGGTTAAACGAGACCTCGCCGTACATGTTTCAAGACGCCTGCTGGAACAATTCCTTGACGCCGCTCCGCCAGCGCTGAGCGCGGCCACCCCCCGGCCGCTGCCACCTGCCAGCCCGGCTCGGGCGTTGTCAGTCGACTGACGCCATGCTTTTTGCCGAATCGCGTGCCGGCTGGGCCGATCCGTCGCCCGGCCGGCGGGAAAGGAACGTGAAACCCCTGTGATTAGCCACGAGCGACTGCCCTTGCTGGGCCTCTCCTTCCTTGCCGTCATCGCTGGCGTATGGTTCGCCGTCAGTCCCTGGGTACTGGCGGAGCAGGCACCGCACGCCCCCTGGAGCCACGACACCACCACCCATTTTCTCACGGGCCTGGTCCTGGTTTTGCTGGGCGTTCTCGAAGCCTACGCGGCAACCAAGCGGGCATCGCCGGTAACCAACCGCCAAGCTTCAGCCGCCGCCGACCCGGATCCCGATCCGCTGGCCGACGATCGCCTTGTGCTCCTGGCTACCGCGCTGCTGCGCGATCTTGAATCGACCAGTCCACCTCCCCCTCAGGCAGCGTCTGCCTCCCCGGCAGGCGGGATGCAGGGGGGGTCGAGGCCATGAACAGCTCGCCGCGACCGTCGGGCGCGTTCGCCGGTGTGGTCGCCTTCCTCATCTTTTTGGCTGCTGTCTGGGTGCTGATTGCCCCCTTGTGGGTCGGCTACCGGCTGACAACTTCGGACTGGGTTACTGCCGCAGCGCTGGCAGGGTCCGCATCCACGCTGGGTTTTTGGAGCATCGCCCTAGCTGCCCGGGCTCGCCGGGAACCGTGACCGCCGCGCCTTTGACGAGGTGGATGTGCGCCTCCTCAGAGGCGCACATCGAGGAATTCGGAGCCAACATCAATGTCGATCAAGACATAGGCGTGATGGCCCAGGGGATAGGTAATGGTCTTGATGGGACGGTGCGTCTCCCGGTCCTCATAGGTGAAGGATAATGCGGCCTGCTGACGGTAATCGGCGGCCGCGATGTTGTGGAGGAAATAGGGTCGTGCGCTCCAATTGGCTTCTCGCCAGCGCTCGTTGACGAACACCCTGCCCGCCGTGTCACGCTCCAGCGTTGCCGAAACCTGCCTTCCGTCCTCCGTGCAGACGTAAAGACGGTAGCATACGGAAGGCAGGGCCTCAAGCAGCGCGGTGGCGAGTTCCGCCCAATCGTCGGCGCCCGCCGACCAAGGCTCCAAAACAGCCGACGCCGCAGGCTGGGCGAACCAGGCCCTCAGCACCGCCTGCACTACTCGGGCCAAATCCAGCTGGCGTTTCAGAAAAGTGAGACGGTCTTCGCGAAAATTGCGCATGGCATCGCGAATGAGCCGGGCGAAGTGCTCAGCGTCAATAAATCCAGGCACCGCGGGGGACAACCAGTATCCCTGGACATACTCCGCCCCCACGCGCAGAGCCAGTTCCATTTCGGCTTCGGTTTCCACCCCTTCCAGCAGCAGGGCCGAGCCCATTTTCATCGCGATCAGGGATAACGCCTGCAAAATCGCGGAGTACGCCTCGTCCCCCACGGAACCCGCTACCAGACTACGATCCACCTTAATGATATCTGGGCGCAGGGCTGCCAGCCTCCCAAGGTCGCTCGCTCCCGTGCCCATGTCGTCAATGGCAATCCGGCAACCCGCCTCGCGAAACGCGCGAATCGCCTCCAGAAATCGTGGTTGATGAGGATCGCACGCCGCTTCGGTGATCTCGATCACGATCCGGCGCGGGTCAGCGCCTATCTCCGCCAACACGTCAAGCGGATATGGATGCACCATCCGCGTCGGCGCACCGTGGGCATAAAAATCATGGGGGTTAACGTTGACCGCGAGCCATCCCGCTCCTTCGTCCTGAATGAACTGATCCCAAGCACTGCGGACAATGGCCCGGTCCACCTCAACCCGGCGGGCAACCGGCACCTCCGGGTCGTGAAACCACGGTCCCAGACTGGTCGGACCTTTCGCCGTGATGGCTCGGGCCAATACTTCATAGCCCGTGATCCGTCCGTGATCCACGGCTACGATAGGTTGAAAATGGGGAACCGCGCTTTGGAGAATGTCTTCGCTGATAATCATTATCTGAGTTAATCCTCTCCTAGCAGGTGGGTCCCCCCGACTCCAAGCGACACATATCATGCTAATTGCACCAAACCGCGCAAGAAACTGGTCACTAGGGGTCGACGGGTGTCGTAAAATGTTCGGCTCGGGCCACGAAAATCCTCTTTTTGGCGAATGGATTTTGGCTTGGGGGTCGATGCGGCGGTTGAGGACCAAGGCTTCGACCCAAAAGGCATCCGGACCCCAAAACGCGCCGGCCTCCCAGAGCGTGTGACCAACCGCAACATCGAAATAGGCCGCGTGTCGGGTGACCGCGATCTCGACGAAGGGGACCCTGACCCAGTCCGTACCCCGCTTCACCGCGAGGGCCGCGCGGACCTGTTGCACTTGGTTCTCGGTCAAGGCGCCGAGCGAGCACAGGACCCGATGTTTAACCCGACCCGCGTCGCTGACGGACTCCCTCAATTTGTAGTGCGTATACTTTTTTCCTCGAATGGTGGTCGAGGTCTTCGTCAATAATCCGGAGCCACCTCCGTTTCCGGGCCGCTCGCGGCCCGCTGGGCGAGGAAGCTGAGCCCCCGTGGCGTGCCGGGCGAGGGCCCAACCGGGTTTGTCTCCCGGAAAGAATCCTAACCCAAGGTTCGACGCGATCCCCCCCGGACTCCTTTGATTGATCATGCCGACGATTTAAAGCACCCAGGGCCAATTCCCCTAAGTAGGATGTTCGGACCCGTAACCCATGGTGCGCCTCGGCATCCGGATGACTCTCCGTCTTCGGACTTCGGACGCGCCGATCGAGGCTGGGACTTGGGCCGGTGGACGAGGGGGACGAGAAATGTATTTCCTCGAAGCCCCAACCCCAAAGAGGTCAGTTTCCACCTGCGGACGGGCGTTGGCAAATGTCTGCTAATGTCGTACACTACCATCGCATTCCGAACCTGAAACACTCACGAGGGTCTATAACCAAGTCTTTCGACGGGAATCTGGCCACACCGTGAAGTCGCCGCAGACGGTGAAGTCGAGCAGAGCAGAGGAGAGGATAGAGTTGGTAAATGGTTTACACGTTACGCCCAAGTCCCTGGTTGGACACTGGATCGGCCCGCGTAGCCTGAATCCAGCGCGTACGGCTATGCTGGTCGTGGCTGGCAGTCTGTTGGTGGCCCTGCTCGCCCAGCTCAGCGTCCGTCTGCCTTTCACTCCCGTTCCGGTCACCGGCCAAACCTTGGGCGTGCTTCTGGTTGGGGGGGCGTTGGGGGCCAACTTGGGGGCGCTGAGTATTCTCCTCTATTTGGCCGAGGGTGCCATAGGGCTGCCCGTGCTAGCGAGCGCGTCCCACGGTCTCCCGGTGGGACCTACTGGCGGTTATTTGCTGGGGTTCGTGCTCATGGCGCTGGTGGTCGGATGGTTCAACGAGCGCGGCTGGGGCCGCCGCTGGGGCCGTTCGTTGGCAGCCATGGCGGCGGGAGAATTGGTGCTCTTTGCCTTTGCTTTGCCCTGGCTCGGCTTTTACGTGGGATTTTCTCACGTGCTCGCCCTGGGTCTTTTGCCATTCATACCCGGCGAAGCCTTTAAACTGTCCCTAGCCGCGGCGGCCCTGCCCACCGCTTGGCGCATCGCTCGCTAAGCCCATAAGCCGTGGCGAACCCGTCGATGCCGACTGGTACAGCAATCCGGGGGTAAACGCCCCATTTGGGTGAAAGGATACCGAGCCCCCGGGCAATTGTTGATGCAGGGCCTCAGTCAAGAGATGTCCAGCCAGAATATGGCCCTTGGTGTTAGGGTCCCAAAGCCCTGCCATATACGGGACGTAGGTCTGATGATGCGCGGTGAGCCAGTCTTTCATCCGCTGGAGCACGTTTAAGACGTAGACATTCGGACTGTTTAAGGCTTTGGCCATCGCGATTTCGGCCTCGGCCAAGCGGGGCTCGCTTTGTTGGTCGATGGTATACGTCGGCCGGGTCGCCGGCGGGGTGATAATGAACACCACCGCATTTTGCGACAAGGCCTGTAAAATCTCTTGCTGAATGGTCTCGATGACTTTCGGCCATGGCGTACCAACCCGGAGGTCATTGAGCAGTCCCCATTGCAAGGCGACGATGGTGGGATGGTAGGTCGTCAACCACGCATAATAGTTTTTGGTGATGATCGGATTTTTCACCGTCGCACCGGGCACGGCCCGATTTTCAAAGCGTAGCGGAACCCGACTCCAGCCCCGGAGTCCCCGCACCACAAACCCTTGACCGGTAATATCACGCCAGCCGAAGGCGGCCGAACCGCCAATGATGAGGACGTTCGGCTGGCTCGGCCCCGGTTCCGTGTTGGCGGCGGTTCGCAACCCGACCGCCGTCGACGCCACCAAAGCCCCGACAAATACCGGCATCCAACGAGAGACGGCCATTGCGATCCTCCTTTGCCTGGTCTGCGAAGACCATCACTCACCAACGACCTGCGAAAGGCCCTGACTTTATCCAAGCAGGCTTCGCACCCAGCGTTGGCCCGATGCCCGCGCCCTTTCGGGTTTCCATCGAAAGGCGCGGATCCTTAAGGAACGACTTCCGAAACGGCTCACCCTGCGGCAAGGGGACTAGGACCCCGTCAAGGTCGACGGCTGGGAAGGCGGGGCGTCCGCGCTGCGGGGCCTCCCCACCACCGTGCGCGGTTTGCCGACCAGCCAAGCCAACCGCGTTCGCCCCTGTAGCCAGGAGACGGTCAACAGGCTCATGCTCAACGCCACCATGGCTGTCAAGACCGTATTCAACCACGGATTGAAAGCCAGGCCAGACGGGCCGGTGACGTCGAGCCAGCTATGCACGAAAATAGGATGCACGAGATAGATGCCGAAGGATGCATTGCCAATTCTGCGCACCCATACGTCCCACGTCGGGTGCGTATCCCGCGCAGCCTCGAACCAGGTGCCGCCGGTAAACAACGCCAGCGTGACAATGAGGCTATAGACCACCGACACCGGCTGAAAGACGTTGGTCGCAAACCCCAAGGAGTGTTTCCACACCCAATCGCCGCCGTAAACCGCCGCCATCATGACCATTCCAGCCAGGACCAGTGCCATACGGTGGCGGTGTGGGCCTCGGTCCATGCGCGGACATGCTTCCAATGGGTGGCAGCCAAGCCCCCGAGGAGAAAGTAGCCGGCATAGGTGAAGACCAGCATCTGCGGAGCGAATATCCGCTCACCCAGGTAGCCGGCCAACGTCCAGCTACCCAATTCCCACAGCACGGCTAAGCCTGCAAGCGTCCAGGGGTGCCGGCGTCCCCAGGCCACCAAGGCCAGGAATAGCGGGGCAACCACGTATAACTCCATGGTCAAGACCAAATAATAGAGGTGTCCGTTTCCGGTCGGCAGTACCCGAACGTACTCCTGGAGCCAGGGGATCAGCGGCCACAAAGGGTACGACAGTGCGACAAACAGCGCCAGCCACACCAGGTAGGGAAACAATACGGACTGATAGCGGCGGGACCAAAAGCTCCACCAATTCGGTTGCCGGTCGAGATATTGATGCACTAGCACAAATCCTGTCACGACCATGAAACTCTCGCGTCCGTACTGCAAAAACATCTGCAGCAAACCGCCCCAAAGCGGGACGGAAGCTGCCAAGGCAAAGCGTACGGAGTGTACCATCACCACCCCGACGATGGTCGCCGTGCGGACAAAGTCAATGGCATAAATGTATGGACGCGCCCTTGGTGAAGTCAAGCTCCGCACTCCCTTTCGCCAATTACGATTCGATGCCGACCAGACTTCGTCGCAGGGAGTTACGGGACACTTTCCCGGTGGTGCCCTTGGGCAGCGCGCTGACGACAAAATACTGCGCGGGCCACTTGAACCGACTTAAGCGAGCGGCGACCAATTGTCCGAGTTCTTCGGTAACTGCTGCTGCGTCGCCGGAAAACGCCTGCCTCATAACCACAAAGGCTACCGGTTCTTCCCCTAACACTTCATGCGGCCGGCCCACCACAGCGCAATCGGCCAAGGCGGGATGTTCGAGGACAATCTCTTCGACTTCCCGCGGAAAGACTTTTTCGCCTCCCCGGTTGATCAATTCTCTACGACGTCCTTGCAAGTACAAATACCCGTCACGGTCAAATCTTCCTAAGTCCCCGGTTCGATACCATCCGCGATGCAACTTCTCGATCGCCCAACGATTGGGGCCCCACGCCGGGTCGATCACCGCCTCGCCCCGAATCTCCACTTCCCCCACTTGGTTGGCGCCGACGCAGGCGCCCACGTCGTCCACGATACGTATTTGCACGCCGGTGGGCTTGCCCACCGAGCCGCGACGCCGCCCCTCTAAGGAATTGGCGGCGATCTGGCTAGCCGCCTCGGACAATCCATAGGTTTCAATCACCGGGATATTCCATCGGCGTTCGATAGCCGATAGGATGGCCAACGGCAAGGGAGCCGACGCCGAGCGAATAAAGCGTATCCGGCTCGCATCCTGGGGATCTTCATCATGGCCCACCAGCACCTTTAAAATGGAGGGTACTAAGTTGAGCCAGGTCGGGCGCGCCCGATTCACGGTCGGCCAAAATTGCCCGAGATGGAAGCGATCGCTGACGATAAGCGAGCCGCCGGCCAGCAGCGTGGCCAAGACGCCCACCACCTCGCCATTGATATGAAATAGCGGCAAGGGCGAGTATCCCACGTCCCCCGCCGTCAAGCGATGGGCGGCCACGACTTCCGTGGCGGTGCGCAACAACGCCCGGATCGGTAACCCGACTGGTTTGGGATCCCCGGTTGTGCCCGAGGTCAACAAAATCACCCCGCCGCCCTGATCGGCACGCGTCAACCGAGGACCTAACGGGGCTCGAACCAAATGCGCCCCGGATGAAGGAGACTCCCACGCCACGCATCCCACGGTGGGCGGCACGTCAAAGCGGGAATCGTCGGAAATCAGAAATCTGGCTCCGCTCGTGTTCAGCGTTCGAACCTGGTCGGCGACGGGAGCGGCCTGGTCCAAGGGCACGGCTACCGCGTCCATAGCTAAAACGGTTAGCCAGGCCGTCACAAACTCTCGCGGATGGCCAAGACTAATGCCGACCCGGTCGCCGGCCTGAATGCCGGCCTGGCTGAGATCATTCCGCCGGCGTTGGATGCGCTTTACCATCGTCCCGTAATTCTGCCATTCGGCCTCGTCTTCAGCCACGAGATAAGGCCGTTCGGGATAATGTGCTAACGCGTCAGCGAGCAGCTGCGCAATAGCATTTTCCGCCATGGTACCTCGACCTCCCATCCGGGCGTTCGCAAGCCTTCGCTTGATACCTATAGATTTTCTCACTTAAACGACGATATTTGTGCGTGTTCTCTTGGTTTTCAGTGAATCCTCAGGGACTTCGGCAAACCTCGGTCTTTATGATCCCTTGGCGGGCCCGGAAGGAAAAACGGGATTTGCCGTTCATCACTGAAATCCTCCAACCCTTGTCGTGATATCACGGGACTGCGGTATCCTCCAGGAACCCGACTGCGGCTCAAGGTCGCCATCAGGCAGCGCCCGATCCGACCTGCACGGAAGCCAAGGGACATGAACCGGCCTGTCCGATCATAGCTATTCGTGAAGCTATCCGTGAAAAGGATCGATCCTGTAGAGGGGGAACCTGGATGGACTGGAAAGTGGCCCTATCGACATTCGGCCTCATCTTCTTTGCTGAACTTGGGGACAAGACGCAACTCACTACCATGACCCTCGCCGCTCAGAGCGACCCGTCGGTTTGGCCGGTGTTTTTTGGAGCGGCGAGCGCGCTCACCTTAAGTGCCCTCTTGGGCGTGGTCTTTGGTGACGCCATCACCAGGCTGGTGCCTGCCCAGTATCTACACGCGGGGGCTGGAGTCGCGTTTATTGCCCTTGGCATCCTATTGATTTTGGGCAAATTCTAACGTTCAGGCAAGGCGCTGGCACGTTACTATTCCCCTCGAAGCTAGGCTAGGCCATCTCGCCCGCCGAAACTTCGACGATCAGGCAAGCGGTGGCGAAACCGGGCTCGTACACGAGGACGTCAGTCCATAAGCAGACGAAACGAAAGCGTAGTCATCATATACCCTCTAACATGACGAACATATTGGAGCGTGCCCTACTGCACTCCTGTTGGCAAGACGCCAATCACGGCCGACCAACGACATGGGCTCGCCCCCCAAGAGTAAGACACCTGAACCGCTATAACGTGCTTAAGCATATTTACACAGACCCATGCAGAAATCTCCTAGATCTGCACATTCCTGAACACGTCTGGAATGGTTCGCTCTTTCGGAGGCCGCAGTTTTGCTCCTAGCCGTCTCCGGCATCCTCCCCATCCTGCTTTGGGGTATGCGTGGATATAGCGTCTACTGACGCTAATCCGCAGGGTCGGAACCGCCACCTCGA
>JAJZZH010000022.1 GCA_021797675.1 Bacillota bacterium
TGATTATCCTGCAACACGCGTTGCACCAGGCCGACGAGCGCCGTGATGAGGGCCACGATCGCCTCGAATCCCCGCCGATAGGTCGCCGTGATGTACTCCCGGTCAAGGTGGGCGAGATCTACGTCAAGCCCTTCGAGTGCCGTTGGGGAGGGTTCGACCGCCGGGGGTTCCGCCGAGGATGTCGCCATTTCCAATCCCTTCCTTGTTCCGTCTTACCTGACTATATACCACACAATTTGTTCAGGGTCCAGAAAAAAACGAAGGGCTAACGACATATTTTGGTCTATTTTCTTGGGGGAAGACGTTGAGGTTGAGGGGTATACCTAAATAGTTACATTCGGTCACCACGGCGTCACCACGAAGCCATGGAATGAGTGTTTTGGGAGCAACAGCGTAGACACGCCGTCAACTCGAATTCGTTGATGTATCACGACTCCGAAGTACCTCAGCAACCCCGTAGACGTCAGAGGGCGCTTCTTCTAATCCCGGCGTCGCAGGTTCATCCTGCCGGGGACACCATCATCAAACCCTTTCACCGCAAGCGATTGCGGGTTTCACTCTCCTTGCCCTATTCGCTGAATGCATTTCCGAAGATCGGAGTGACGGGAATCTGAACGGTAGTTCCGGCACCGCCGAAAAGGTCAGCAAGCGAAGCAGCAGTCCACCTATTGCGTTCAGGCGGCGCCGCTCTACGCGACAGGAAGGAGGGGTGTGTAGTGCGCTTGGAGCGAAGAGGATCGGCGAACTGAACGAAGCGTTGCCCTTCTCATGGCGGGCATTACCCGGTACGTCCGTGTCCTATCCGCCCACATTCAATCAATCATCTACCCTTGCTTGGACCTTGGTGGAGGTGCTTACCTGCGCGCGTCTTCCCTCGCGGTCGCCAAGCGTGTAAACTTAGAGGAACTTTAGCAACGTCAGACAATGCCTTGGGGATACATGGATGAGGACGGGAGGCGATAACCATGCCACGGGTGGTGCTGTATGACACCACGTTGCGGGACGGAACGCAGCGTGCGGGAATCAGCTTGTCTTTGGAGGACAAGGTGCAAATCGCGTTAGCGTTGGATGAATTCGGCATGGATTATGTCGAGGGCGGCTATCCTGGGTCTAACGTTAAGGACAGCCAATTCTTTGCGGCGATGCAAGGTCGGATGACGACGAGCCGCCTGGTGGCGTTTGGAAGCACGGCCCGCAAGGGGAGAGCAGCCGAGGAAGATCCCAACCTGCAGGCACTGATCGGGTCAGGCTGTCAAGCGGTGACGATCTTTGGCAAGGCTTCGGTATTTCATGCCGAGCGGGTGTTGGAGGTGGATCCGAAGGACAATCTCCAGATGGTGCAACAATCAGTGCGCTTTTTGGCCGACCACGGGTTGGAGGTCATTTTCGACGCCGAGCATTTTTTTGACGGGGCCAAAGCGGACTCCGGCGCGTATGCGTTTGACGTGGTGCGTGCGGCCGAGCAGGGGGGAGCGCGTTGGATCGTCTTGTGCGATACCAACGGCGGCAGCCTGCCCCATGAAGTCGCTGAACTGACGGAACGTGCGGTTCGAGCAGTGAGCGTTCCGATCGGAATCCATGCCCATAACGATGCGGGACTCGGGGTAGCCAATTCTCTCACCGCCGTGACGGCGGGGGCTCAAATGGTACACGGCACAATTAATGGGTACGGGGAACGATGCGGCAATGCCGATCTCTGCGTGGTATTGCCCAATTTGGTGCTGAAAATGGGATACGAGGCAGGAAAGTCTGGCAGGCTGGAATACTTGACGCGTCTTTCGCGAACGGTAGCAGATATTGCGAATCAGGTCCCTGACGGATCACAACCCTATGTAGGCGAAAATGCATTTACCCACAAGGCAGGCATGCATGTTGGTGCTGTGCGGAAACATCCCGAGGCGTACGAGCACGTCGTGCCGGCAGTAGTGGGGCAAAAACGCAAGGTGCTGGTATCCGAACTAGCCGGCCGATCGAATCTGTTGTACCAATTTGATGGCGTCGATATCGCGAGCGATACATTGAATGCCGTCATGGATGACGTCAAGCGCCTCGAGGCGGCGGGATACCAGTTCGAGGCCGCGGAATCCTCCGTCGCCCTAATGGTCCAACGAGCGATGGGGACCTTGCGTCCCTACTATCAAATTGAACGCTTCCATGTGTCGGTTGCCATGGACACTGTGCCGGTGACCGAAGCCACGGTGCGACTGATCGTCGATGGGCAACCGGTCTTGGAAGTCGGAGACGGAGACGGGCCCGTCAATGCACTCGACAACGCGCTCCGCAAGGCATTGACTCGTTTTTATCCCGTGCTCGCCGAATTGCGCTTGACCGACTATAAAGTTCGGGTCTTGGACGGCAAAGAGGCTACCGCAGCTACGGTTCGCGTGCATGTGCGCTCCGAATTCCGCGGGGAGCCGGTGACCACCGTCGGGGTTTCGCCGAACATCCTGGAAGCCTCGTGGAAAGCCCTCCTGGATGCCGTTGACTACACGCTATGGAAGGCGGAGTCAACCCCGGCCGCCGGCTCTCAACCTACACCGTCAACGGACATGGGGAACTTCCAGGTTAAGCTCTGACATCTCTCGGAGCAATTGGCCGAGACGTTGGAGCATCCGCTGATCCTCAGGCATGGCCAGCGGCAAGCGAACGGTTTCCACCGGCCAACCCATCTGGGTCAGAGCCCATTTTACTGGGATGGGATTGGTGAGCCGGAATAACTCCTCGAAGAGAGGGAGCAAGGCACAGTGTAACCCATACGCCCGCTCAACGTCGTGCGCGTCCCACGCCCGCCATAGACTCTGCAGGGCATCGCCTGCCACATGAGACGCCACACTGACCACGCCGTGCGCACCCAAGCTCAACGCCGGGTAGAACATGGCGTCGTCGCCGCTGTACACTTTGAACGCGGTGGGCGTCTGACTCAGCAAATGGGCAATTTGACCAATGTTGCCGGAGGCTTCCTTAATCGCCATAAGATTGGGGGCCTGCTCAATCACCCGGCTTACGGTGTCGGGCTCCACGTTGGTAGCCGTCCGCCCAGGCACATTGTACAGCATGAGGGGTAGCCGGGTCGCCTGGGCGATGGCTGTGAAATGTTTGACGAGGGCATATTGCGGGGGTTTGTTGTAGTACGGGCTCACCACTAAGACGCCATCGGCGCCCCACTCTTCGGCAGCGCGGGTCCATTCAATCGATTGGCGAGTGTTGTTCGAGCCCGTGCCCACCCAGACCGGAATGTGTGCGGGAACGCTGGAGCGGACGGCGAAAAACAGGTCGTGCCGTTCTTGGTCGGTGAGGGTGGGGGACTCACCGGTGGTGCCAGCCACCATCAACCCGTCGGTGCCGTGCTCCACCATCCAGGCGGCCAATCTGCCCGCGGTGTCGAGATCGAGGTCGCCGTGGCGATCAAATGGCGTAATCATCGCGGTAAAAATGCGTGGCCAAATCATAATATCCTCCTTAGAATGCAGTCGGGGGTCTTCGTGCCCGACGGTCCGAGTTAAAAGCACATTTCAACGTATGCAGACGACGCCAAAACGTCCGGCCCGCACACGTAGCCGGCAAGCCGGGCCGCAACACGGCCCGGCTATATCTTGATGCGCTTAAAACTCGGAACAGCTAAAGAGGTGTTATGATTTCCGGAGGGGGATACGCTCGGAAGACTGGTGAAAGAAAGAGTGCCCTGCAGGCGTGGATCTCCTTGCGGCAGACCATCCTGCATCGCTAACTCCTCCTTTCGGCGACTACCATGCTAAATATAGTCTGCATTATACGTGATGGACGCAAGCTTGTAAAGCGGCGTCAGCCAAGAATTTTTATCTGAGCGCCCAAGGCGCACTGCTTGTCGCGCTGTCTATCCCGGGTGTCAACGGGGCGGACCATGGCCGCGTGCAAGCTCGCGGTGTGGCTGGGTACCAAACCTGCGTGATGCCGCGACCTTCAACCAAGCACCTGCGCGAAGAATCGAATTGCCCATGCCCCCTGTCATGTATCCGTGGCTCGTCGCATTGTCACGAGGGTCGGGCCGTACGCGTAGGCCTGCCAACGGTGAAGGGTCTTGGTTCGCTGTCACCGACGTTAGGCCCGCGCGAACGGGTGTCCAAGGGCACGGGGCCGCAAGCCACCGCGCAACGCCATCGTCAGCCCCGTCCGTCCCCGATTGAACGGTGCAATGATACAATGAGGAAAGTGGATGACAACACTATTGAGTCAAAGGAGTGGCAATGATCAAACCTGCGGCCAGAATGGCGGAACTTCCGCCGTACCTGTTTCTTGAATTGGATCGCTTAGCGGAGGCTCGGCGTCAACTTGGCCGAGATGTGATTAATCTCGGTGTGGGAGACCCGGATTTGCCGACGCCCGACTATATTGTGGACGCCATGATGCAGGCGGTCAAACGGCCGGCGAATCATCGCTATCCCAACTATTTGGGTGGGGTGTCCTTTCGCCGTTCGATGGCGCAGTGGTATCACCACCGCTTCGGAGTCGAACTCGACCCCGACCGCGAAGTCGTGGGATTAATTGGGTCCAAAGAGGGCATTGCACATTTGATATGGGCGATGGCGGGAGCGGGTGACCTGGTGCTGGTGCCTGACCCCGCATATCCTGTGTATGCAACCCAGGCCACGCTGGCAGGAGCGGAGGCGGTGACGCTGGCCTTGGATCCGTCGCGCGGATTTCTCCCCGATTTGGACGCAGTTGACGAAGCGGTGTGGCGCCAGGCCAAGATGCTCTGGTTAAACTATCCCAACAACCCGACCGGAGCCATCGCGCCCGAAGCGTTTTTGGCCGAGGCCGTCGACCGCTGCCGGCATTACGACGTATTATTGTGCCACGACAACGCCTATGCGGAAATGACCTACGACGGATATCGAGCGCCCAGCGTATTGCAAATTCCGGGCGCCAAGGAGATCGCGGTCGAGTTCTACTCTTTTTCGAAACCATTTAATATGACGGGCTGGCGCGTCGCCGCCGCGGTGGGGGCTCCGGTGGCCATCGAAGCGTTGGGGCTCTTGAAGAGCCATTTGGATTCTGGGGTGTTTACAGCGGTGCAAGAGGCGGCGATCGTTGCGTTAGACACCGGAGGGGGAAGCGAGGCGGGGCGGGTCTTCGAACGAATGAATGCCATCTACGCCGCCCGCCGCGACCTCGTGGTCGACGGCTTGAGTGCGGCTGGACTCGATATTTCGCGGCCCTTGGCGACATTTTACCTCTGGTTTCGGACCCCGGGGAAAATGACCTCGGCGGCCGCATCCAAGTTTTTCTTGGAGCAGGCAGATACGGTGGTTACGCCCGGCCGGGCGTATGGCGCCCATGGCGAAGGATGGCTTCGCATTGCGCTGACAGAATCCGAGGAGCGCTTGCAAAGCGCGGTGGAACGGATGGCTGCCGCCGTCAAGATGCACCCGGTTGGCAGCTGAACCACAAACCCCGAAATAGCCTCTTCCCCGGCCGCCGCTGGACGGCAGGGAAGAGGCTAGGGGTCACTCGGCTACCCATGGCGGCTTTCATAGGCGAGGATGGCTTCTTCTTGCGCCAACGTGCGGGCGATGTCATCCAGCCCGTGAAGCAGGGTGTCTTGTTGATATGGACTCAGGGCAAAGCGATACGTGAAGGTCCCCTCGGCATCTTGAACCGTCAGGGCACTCACGTCGACGATCAGGGTGAGGCTGGCGGATCGGCACCGGTCGGTCAGCGCAGCCACCTGGCTAGGACTCAAGACGAGCGGTAGCATGCCGTTTTTGAAGCAGTTGTGGAAAAAGATATCGGCGAATGACGGTGCGATAATGACGCGAAACCCGTAGTCATGCAGTGCCCACGGCGCGTGCTCGCGGGACGAGCCGCAACCAAAGTTGGCGCCGGCAATTAAAACGGTCGCGCCGCGATATTGCTCTTGATTGAGAATAAACGAGGGATTGGGCGTCTGATCGGCCAGATACCGCCAGTCATAAAATAGATACTGGCCGAATCCGGAACGTTCCACCCGCTTGAGAAACTGTTTAGGAATAATCTGATCGGTGTCGATATTGGCCCGCGCAATCGGCACGGCAAGTCCTGTATGACGCACTAGCGGCTCCACACTCATGCCTCCCTTTCCCCCAAAAGTAATTCGCGAACGTCGATGAAATGTCCGTAGATGGCGGCCGCGGCGGCCATCTCCGGGCTCACCAGATGTGTGCGACCTCCCCGGCCCTGACGGCCCTCAAAGTTCCGGTTCGAGGTGGAGGCGCACCGCTCCCCAGGTTGCAGGACATCCGGGTTCATGCCTAAACACATGCTGCACCCCGGCTCGCGCCATTCCATGCCCGCATCCCGGAAAATCTTGTCGAGGCCGAGGGCTTCGGCTTCCCGTTTGACCCGCCCGGAACCCGGCACAACCATCGCCTTCACCGTGGGGGCTACGGTTTTGCCCTGGATAACTTTGGCTGCCCGCTGAAGGTCTTCGAGGCGGCCATTGGTACAAGATCCGATAAATACCCGGTCGATGTGAATCTCGGTGATCGAGGTATTGGGCTCCAAGCCCATATAGGCTAGCGCCAGCCGTATGCTCTCGGCCTGCGCTGCATCGTCCACCGCGTCGGGATCGGGAACGCGTCCGTGGACCGTGGTGACCATGCCCGGGCTGGTTCCCCAGGTGACCATCGGCGCGAGTTCGGCCAGGTTCACCTCCACCGTGCGGTCAAACTTTGCTCCCGGATCGGTCGCCAGGGCCAGCCAGCGTTGGCGCAGCTGCCCGTCCAGCTCGGGGGCATAAGGCCGCCCGGCGACGTAGCGCAACGTGGTTTCGTCGGGCGACACCATGCCGGCCCGCGCCCCGGCCTCGATGCTCATATTGCAGAGCGTCATTCGCTCTTCCATGGTGAGCTGCCGCACGGCTTCACCAGTATATTCAATGACTGAGCCGGTTGCCCCCGACGTCCCAATCTGGCCGATAAGGCCGAGCATCATGTCTTTGGGGGTTACGCCCGGCGGACGCTGGCCGACAAAGCGCACTTCCATCGTTTGCGGTCGAGCTTGCACCAGGCATTGGGTGGCCAGGACGTGTTCTACTTCGCTGGTTCCGATGCCAAACGCGAGAGCGCCGAACGCGCCATGGGTGGCCGTATGGCTGTCGCCGCAGACAATCGTCATGCCGGGCTGGGTTAATCCCTGCTCGGGCCCAATGATATGCACGATGCCCTGATCTGGATGATGCAGATTGAATAGACGGATGTCAAACTCTTGGCAATTAGCCTCCAGCAGTTCCATTTGGCGCAGAGCGATGGCGTCCTTCACCGGCAGGCTCCGATCTGTGGTCGGAACGTTGTGATCCATGACGGCAAAGGTGCGTTCTGGCCGGCGCACGCGGCGGCCCGCGGCCCGCAATCCTTCGAAGGCCTGAGGTGACGTGACTTCATGCACCAAGTGCAAGTCAATATATAACAGGGCTGGTTCATTTGGAGGCTGAACGACCACATGGTCATCCCAGATTTTTTCGAACAGCGTGCGGGGCACGAAGATCACCATCCTTCATTCAAAATTTGCTAGAGACACTTTCCCGATCGCCGAGAGGCGGCAGCAAGATATCCGGAGAAGAGCCGTTCGCACGAGCGGTCCAGGATCCGCCCACACCGCCATCAAAGTGAAGTGTAGCGATTTTGTCTCGGTTCGTCGATAGCGTGGCGCCTATGCTGAGACGATCCGTTGCCTATAATCGGTTTCCCGTTTTTCCTGGCCCAGATAGGGCAATCATTCCATCATTCAGCAAGGAGCCGCCGAACAGCTCGCGCCGGGGAGCGATTCCGCAGGACGACGAAAATTTGCGGGAAGACCGCAGAGTATCGTCGATTGCTCTGCCTGCCCGTCTGCAGGCTCCGAAAAGTTACCCAAAAGCGCCACAGGAGGCGTTCAATGTGCTACACTCAATCCATGCAAGGGGGGTCGGCGTGGGTTAAGACACGGCTTAGACCGTCACCATGTCAGTCTATAGGTTGTTCGCGAGGAACAAGCCACAGCCTTTGGAATCGCTTCAGCGAGCCGGCGGCGGTGAAAGGTCGGTGCGGGAACGAAGGCTTGCCCACTTTGGAGCGATCCGATGAAAAATCGGACGGCGCCGGCCGATATCCGGGTCAAGTGGCTGGTGGCAACCAGCCACTGAGGTGGTACCGCGGATCGGAAGCGTTCGCCCTCACATGGTGAGGGTTTTTTTGTTGGGAGTGACTTGGGTGCGTTGGTTGATTAAAATAGGGACGTCCAATTTGTGCAGGGCGGACGGACGCTTGGACGAGGCAAGGATTGCCGATTTTTCCGGGCAACTCGCGCGTCTCTACTATGCGGGGCACCAACTGCTACTGGTGTCTTCGGGCGCGGTGGGAGCCGGCATTGGCGAAGTCGGGCGCCGGCCGCGCACCGTGCAGGAAAAGCAGGCCCTGGCCGCGGTGGGCCAAGCGCGGTTGATCCACGCCTGGCGGATGAACTTGGGCAAGATTGTGGTCGCCCAAATTCTCCTGACCAGCCGGGATTTACTCTTGCCGGAAGGGCGAACAAAATCCGCGCGCACGCTGGAACAGTTAATTGCGTGGGGCATATTGCCGATTATTAACGAAAATGACACCGTGGCCGATGAGGAGATTCGGATCGGAGACAATGACACCTTAGCAGCTCGGGTGGCCTGTTTGATGAAGGCCGATCGGTTGGTGTTGTTGTCCGATGTCGATGGCCTCTATACCAAGAATCCCCGGCGGCATGGCGATGCCGAAAAGATCGACCGGGTGCCCTGGGTGACCGAGGCATTTCTGCAAATTGCGGAGGGAGCCGGGGATTGGGGCACCGGGGGCATGCTGACGAAATTGGCGGCGGTGCGCATCTGCCAAGAGGAGCGGATTCCGACCGTGGTCGCCAATGGACAGACGGAGGCCGTCCTGCAGCAAATCGCCGACGGCAATCCACAGTGCGGAACCTGGTTTACGGCAACTCCGGGAGAGGCGGTGCGACTGTGAGTGAAGTCCAAGTAGATGATTTGCAGGCCATGCTGACCAAGGCTCAGCGTGCCCAGCGGCGCTTGGCGCGAGTGCCCATGCAGGTCCGAAATCAAGCGCTGGCCGTGATGGCGCGAATCTTGCGCGAAGATGCGGCCGAGATCGACCGCGCCAATCAGGTTGACCTGGCGCGAGCGGAGCAATCCGCCCTGGCGCCAGGACTCATAAAGCGCCTGGCCTTAACGCCGACAAAGGTCGAAGGTTTGGCGCGATCGTTGGAGTCGTTAATCGGCTTGGCGGACCCGATTGGCCGCGGTGAAGGCCGTCGGGTGTTGCCCAATGGGCTCATCCTGGAGACGATACGCGTGCCCCTCGGCGTCATCGGCCTGATTTTTGAGAGCCGCCCGGGGGTGACGGTGGAGGCGGGAGGCCTGGCCATCAAGAGTGGCAACGCCATTTTGCTTCGCGGCGGGCGGGAGGCGCAGGGGAGTATTCGGGCGCTGTCCGAGGCCTGGCATCGGGCTTTGCGCGAGGTAGGGCTGGACGAGGATCTGGTTCAATGCCTGGAGGATCCCGATCGCCGCCTGGCCGAAGGCTTGATGCACCTGACCGGGCTCGATCTGCTGATTCCCCGAGGCGGCCAGGGCCTGATCGCCACCGTGGTCAGGGAGGCGACGGTGCCGGTGATTGAGACGGGCATTGGAAACTGTCATCTGTATGTTGATGCGGACGCGGACCTCGCCATGGGGCTTCGCGTGCTGGTCGACGGGAAACTGGGCAACCCGGCGGTCTGCAACGCGCTGGAAACTCTGCTGGTTCACCGCAGCGTGGCGCCGGAATTTCTGCCCCGAGCCTATGATCGGCTGAGTCAGCACGGTGTGGTCTTTCATGGGGACCCGGCGTCGCGAGCGCTCGTTCCCGACATGCTCATCGCCGACGAGGCGGATTACCGGGAGGAATACTTGGGCCTGGAAATTGCGGTCAAGGTGGTTGACAGCCTGGATGCCGCCCTGGAACACATTGAACGGTACGGGTCCAAGCATTCCGAGGCGATCATCACCCAGTCGTATCCCAGCGGACAGGCGTTTTTGGAGCGGGTTGATGCGGCATGCGTGTATTGGAATGCCTCCACCCGATTTTCCGACGGATTTGAATTCGGACTGGGTGCCGAGGTGGGCATCAGCACCCAAAAACTGCATGCTCGCGGACCGATGGGGCTGGAAGCGCTGACGACCTGGAAAACCATCGCCTATGGCGAGGGGCAGACCAGAGATATTCCATAATCGGGCGGGCAACTGAGACCGTGGGCGCCGCCGAAAGCTCGCCCGAGCGGGTCGCGGAAGCTCTGGTCCCAGTGTTGGCGCTATCCTCGAGAGCCCCTGGCGGAACACCGGCACCGCGGTAAACGGCTAGGCCAGCCGGGGAAATGGCGTGGCATGCGCATTCTAGTTGACCCAAACGCCGCGTCTCGACCTGATTGGTACGATGTTGCGCCAACTGCGCGTTTAGGCCGGCGATGCGGGATAGTCCTCGGGGGCGCTGGCGGACCCAAGACCTCTTGCCAGCGGTCGGCGACCTATTCTGCTTCTTTTCGATGGAGCTTCCAGTTCATCCGCGAACGCTTCTGGCGCTATCGTGCGTTTGGATACGCCTGAAGGCCCATCATAGCGTCTTTTGCCAAGGCGGGTCGCGGCAGGCATTCGCCCCCCGCCAACAGGAACGCTAAACCTGGCCGGAATCTTCCCGGCCCCGGAAATCGGGACATTCCCAACCATGCTATATTGGGAAGGTAGCGATAGCCGTGGTTTACGCCAGATTATGTGGATTGCTTGGGAGATGCGGAGAGGCAGCCACGAAAGACCTCGCTAGCCATCCAACGACAGGGCGGATTCTCACCGAGGCCATCGGGCGATTTTGCGCTTCAGGAAAAAGCGGCCAGGAATTATGGAAAGGGGTGACCCAACGTGGAGACAAAACGCTATATTTCGGTCCGCGGGCGGCTTCCGGGTCCGAAGAGCCAGGCGGTGCTGCAGCGCATGCAGCACGCCGTGCCCCGTGCGATCTCGGCGTATGCGCCGCTGGTGGTGAAATCCGCCCACGGAACATTGCTCACCGATCTGGATGACAACGTGCTCATCGACCTTACCGGGGGCATTGGGGTACTGAACGTCGGCCATACGCATCCAGCCGTCGCGGACGCCGTCCATCGACAAGTGGACCGGTTTCTGCACACCGACTTTACCGTCGTACCTTACGAAAGTTATGTGCATCTGGCCGAGCGCTTGAATGCTCGCTTCCCCGGCGGCGGCCCAGTCAAGACGGCATTTTTCAATTCTGGGGCAGAAGCCGTGGAAAATGCGATTAAGATCGCGCGGTCCTATCGCAGGCGCTCGGCCGTGGTCAGTTTTGAGCGGGCGTTTCATGGCCGTACGCTGCTGACGATGAGTTTGACGAGCAAAGTCCATCCTTATAAGGCAGGTATGGGACCGTTTGCGCCCGAAATCTACCGATTGCCGTATCCCTATCCCTATCGCTGCCCAAATGGCAAGGGCAGCGAATCTCACCAATGCGACGAAACATGCTATGAGCCCATCGCAGAGGCGTTCGAGCTGCACGTGGCTCCGGAGGACGTGGCGGCGGTGATTGTCGAGCCGGTGCAAGGCGAGGGAGGCTTTGTCGTGCCTCCGCCGTCGTTTCTGCCCTGGTTGAGAAAGCTGACCGAGCGTCACGGAATTCTGCTGATTTGCGATGAAATTCAAAGCGGGTTTGGCCGCACCGGGAAATTTCTTGCCTGCGAACATGCGGGGATCCGTCCCGATTTGATCACGGTGGCCAAGTCGATCGCGGGCGGTCTGCCCTTGTCCGGGGTCATGGGGAGGGCGGAGGTGATGGACAGCCCCGGAGATTCCCAGATCGGCGGCACCTTTGTCGGCAATCCGGTGGCTATCGAGGCCGCGCACGCCGTGTTGGATCTCTTTGACCAGGAACCTTGGTTGGAGCGGGCTGCCGAGCAGGGTCGCCTATTGCGGCAGCGGCTGACCGACTTGGCGCAGGTGTGCCCGCAGATCGGCGAGGTTCGCGGGTTAGGGGCCATGGTTGGGGTCGAACTGGTCAAAGACCGCAGCAGCAAGGTGCCAGCTCCCGAATTTACTGACCGCGTGTTGCGCGCGGCGGCGCAATCGGGCGTGTTATGTCTCAAGGCCGGTATCTACGGTAATGTCATCCGATTTTTGGCCCCATTGAACACCGAACGTGAAATTCTCGGGGAGGCCCTTGATGTGCTGGAGCAGGTCATCGTGGAGACCAGCCGGGCCTAACCTGGCCGCTTGCCGCCGATAGAGCATTCATGTATATTGTCAGGGATGGCGTGTGAAAGATGACATTGGATCGGCGGAGCTCCGTCGGTCTGCTCGATCGCCGGTTCCTGATCCCGGAGACCGAAGCCGAAGGGCGTTCGTTCATCACCATCGACGGCCGACGCTCGAAAGCGGCAGCCAGGCTTTTCGGGTGGCCCCGTGCCGAATTCCCCCACCGAAGGGCGTGGGCTTGCGAGGTTGGCGCCGGTCGGGGACGCGCCCACTGCGGTCGCTTCCCGGTGAGGCCCGGTTTCCGTCCCGGCGCATGCCGAGAGCGCTTTCTCATCGCCTAGCCGGCAAACGGCTACCCTTCCCGAAGACCAAGCGAACGATGTCGTCGGTACGACGACCGATCGAAGGCGCTAAGCAGGGATTCGCGTTGACGGGGGTGAGGATCATTCGGTGGGTAATTTTGGTCGAAGGCAAACACGACGTGCAGCGGGTGCGTTCGGTGATCCCCGAGGCCACGGTTTTGGCGACCAACGGATGGCCGAGCGAGCGGCGTTTGGAAGTGCTGCGGGAACACGCCCAAGGCGCCCGCGTGGTCATTTTGACCGACCAAGACGCTGCGGGGAGAAGGATCCGGGCCGAATTGGGAGAGATTTTTCCGGACGCCGTCCATGTCTACATTCGGCGGTCGTTCAACGGCGTGGAAAACGCACCCCGGGACTACCTGGTTCGCCGCCTGCAACGGGCGGGGGCCATCGAGGATAGTGGCGATGCGGTCGGCTCGGTTGGTAGCGATGCGACGATTGGCGGTACTGACGGCATGTGGGCCAAGAGAAAGGGGGGCTGGAGTGGCAAGAAATCCGTCTCCAAAAGGAATCATGGTACCGTGTACGGTGTTACTCAGCGGTGAAACGAGGCCGTTTCCGGGCGAGGCCGTGCGCTTTCGACCGGCCGCCTACGGGCTTTATGTCCGAGACGACCGGATTTTGTTGGGACGCTCGAAATTTACCGCCCGATGGGATATTCCCGGGGGCGGGGTGGAGGCCTGGGAAACCCTTGAAGAGGGTCTGACGCGGGAGTTCTGGGAAGAGACCGGAGTTCGCGTCGCCGCGATCCGCTTGATCGAGTTTCGTGAGGGTTTTATTGCCTTTATTCAACACCCTTTTCATTCCCTGCGGTACTATTACTCGGTCAGCGGCACAGAGCCGGCCAATGAGACGCTGTGTCCCGATCGCGAGGAAGTATCCAGCGTGCATTGGGTAGGGCTGAGTGATATCGACCCCGGGGAATGTGCCCCCGGAGATTACGCATTAATAGCGCGAGTGCTGACCAGAGAAGGAGAACGGCCGAATGGAACAGACGGACCGCGGGATTTTACACTCGGATAGACTGAATCGGTTGCAATCGGGTCCGGTATGGAAACTGCTAGGAATGACGGTGGTGGACGCGAGCGAGGGGCACGCCGTGCTGGAATTGCCGGTACGAGTCGATTTGCTGCAGGGAATGGGGCATGTGCATGGCGGCATCTTGATGACCCTCTTGGATTCCGCGATGGCTGCCGCGTTAGGCACCCTGCTGCGCCCGGGGGTGATGAGTGTTACGACGCAACTCAATACCCATTTTCTTTCTCCGGGATCGGGACCTGTGCTGCGGGCTACGGGCAGTGTGGTGCGCAAGGGGGCACAGTTAGCCGTGACCGAGGGAAAGGTATTCGATCTCAACGACAGGCTGGTGGCGACGGCCACCGCGGAGTTTTTTCTGACCGGCCCCTCGGAGACGTCGCCGCCAAGGCAAGATCTATGAGGTGGCGCGGAGTTCACCCTGGGGCCGGTGTCTCACCGGAAGAAGAAGATTGCGACCAGGGCTAAAAGCGTGCTGGCGGCTAAGGTTTGAACGCCGGCCACCGGCGCCGACTCGGCATAGTAGAAACGAAGCAGGCGAAAAATGGTGACCGCAAACAGCACCCAGCCCAGCCAAAACGCCAGATTCAGCGAAATTATGGCCAGCAAGGCAACCGGCACAAACAGTCCCGAGAAGGCAATCAGTTCGTTTTTCAGCCCGGCGGAGTCGGGCGGGCGGCGACTTGACGTCATCGCCGTGTGAATGGCCCCGGTCAGCCAAGGCACGCCGAAATACCAGATGAACGCCATGAACACCATATTGAGGACGGCGGTAGCAAATCCCAAAATAGAAAACCCAAACTTCCACGTCTCGATTCCCGCCAAGATTAGCCCTCCGGCCAAGGCATTCCCATAGAGCATGCGCTCGGTCCAGAAGCTGCGTCCGCCCAAGGCAATCGGTCTATGCAGCCGTTCCCGCCAATAGTCGAACCACTCGTCCAGTTCGTGCGGGCGCTGCGGCCGACGACGTTCCGAGGCACGAGCTGCGCGACGCTTTTTCTGGTGTGATTGAAAGGAAATCGGCCCCTTCGGCATACGCTCATCCCCTTACTGGTCATTGTCATTATAGCAGGTTGTTCGGTTCTGAGTCGCCGTCGACCTCAAACGAGGTTACAATAGACCAAGATGCACGGTATGCTCAAACTGCGGCGCAAACGAATGCCGATCAATGACCCCGGCCTGAAGGAGGCCGGAGCTGGTTCGAACGCGCAGGCTCACATGGAGTATCCTGCGCCAAGCGGGATCGCGCGATCGAGTTGGCACCGTTGGCATCGTCACGACACCCTGGGATGCGAGTCCTAGGGCAAGGCCCTGTCTCCCTGGGTAGGGACGGTGCTGCGGGCATACCAAGCGATGGCCATGGTGGCGAAGGACAAGGTACTCTCGGTCGGTGTGCCAGAGGGTATTGTGATCTCCGGGGATGGTACGCAAGGGTCTGCCGAGGCCAGCTTCAAGCCATCCACCGTGGTCGAAAGAGCTTCCACGCTGTTGATCCAACGCGTGAAAGGAGGGGGCGATGTTTCCTCCGCAGCCTGAAGGCCAGGGTTTCCCGTGAGAAAGGATGAACTCGTGGGGAGGGTTGAACGGGATGTCTGCATCGATCGCATTTTTTCGCGGCGAATATGTGTCGCTGGACCAAGCCAATATTTCCATTGCGACCCATGCGCTCAACTATGGCACGGGCTGTTTTGAGGGAATCCGGGCATACTACAACGCGACTCGGCAGCAGGGATATATCTTTCGGATGGCCGAGCATTACGAACGCTTGCTCGCCTCTTGTCGTATTCTGCGGATCGAGATCCCGCATTCAGTCACCGACCTGTGCCAGATTACGGTTGAGTTGATGAAAAGAAATGCTTTTCGAGAAGACGTCTATATCCGCCCGTTGGCCTTTAAGGCGGAACCTGTGATCAAGGTTACCCTGGAGGGAATTGAAGACGCCTTTGGCGTCTTCGCTCTACCGTTCGGGGAATACCTGCCGCTGCGTGGGATTCGGGTCATGACCTCGTCCTGGCAGCGGATTGACGACAATGCTATTCCGGCGCGGGCCAAAGTGACGGGATCCTATATCAACACGGCGCTGGCAGTCAGCGACGCCCACGCCGCCGGCTTCGACGACTGCATCTTTCTGAACCCTGATGGCCATGTTTCCGAAGGGAGCGCCGCCAATCTCTTTATGGTTCGACAGGGCGTCTTGGTTACGCCGCCGGTTACGGATAACTTGCTGGAGGGGATCACGCGCCAAAGCATCCTCCAACTCGCAGAGGAACACGGGATCAGCGTGGCAGAGCGCCATATTGATCGCAGCGAACTCTATGTGGCGGATGAGGTCTTTTTGGCCGGGACGGGTGTGCAAGTCGTGCCGATTGTCGAGATAGACGGTCGCCGGGTAGGCGGGAAAGGCGAAGGGGCGATCACCCGCCGATTGAAACAAGCCTACTTGGCGTGTGCCCGGGGCGACGATCCGCGCCATCAGGACTGGCTCACCGCGGTGAAATAGGCAAGCTGCGCGGGGGCAGCAACGTATCAACATAACGATCAAGGCAACGAACGTCAATCACCCCAACCTGAAGCGGCGAGTTTGAGGTAGAGTTCGGGGTTCGGTTTACGGTTAACCAGCCGTGCTCTTCGGTTCCCAGATCGTGGGTTCTGGCGCGGTAGCCGTGCGGAGGGATGTTGCGACCTGACTGCACCAACCTTGAGGGGATAGGGATCGTTGAGGCGGAAATTGCCTGATCTTCGTTTTGGACCGATCGGACGACAGGGAAGAAAAATGGCTATATCATGAGTGCCGCTGGAACCTAGACTCGTCGGAGGCCTGCCACCAACCTGCCGGGTTGCGCAGCGGGGAGATGACGCCAGGACATCCAACGGTGCGTAAGTTTAGAGCTAGAGAAGGGAGGGAGCGGGGCTCCGCCCCGGTCTGAACGCCGGGGCCCCACGCTGCAAAACTGCGATGAACCACGTAGAAGTGGTGCGGGCGGTCGCCACCAACGCCGCCCAGGTGTTGCAAGCGAAGGAATTCGCTGCCCACGTGCACAACGAGGACATGGAGGGCGAGCCCTGGTGTTGGATAACTTCCGACGCCAGCTGGCCGGACTATCGCCACGCCAAGATAGGGGTAGGCGTAGAAGACCCAGGGCGACGGTTGTGGTTGGGAGTTCGCTGGGACAAGGGACTAACCCAGCGTGCTCGCGGCTATATCGCGGAACCGCGTATGCTGATGAACGGACAGCCGTGGAACTGGCCCGGTTTGACTGCAAACGCAGCAGCGCTTGAGGACGCGTTGGCGACGGCGAATGGCCCGTCCCCGACGGTCGTGCAATTGGGCTTTGGAAATGGAATGCTGCCGGGATTCCGGCCGTTCAGCTCGCCTTGGCAGCACATGGTGGAATGGACGTATCAGGAAGGGGGTTTGAAATTGACGCGCCCCGTCTATGACATTGGCGCCACACAAGCTTTGGTGCGGGCGGAGCACCTGGGGGACGCGCTGAAGATTCTGGCTGCGGAGACCGACTGGTCGTGGACGTGGGCCGCGCTGAAGATTGGCTGGTTTATCGCGGCTCCGCGGGATGTGGACAGTGGTGCCCGCCTGGGCCAGGAGCGCCTGGTCGGGTGGTTGGAGCCGTTCCTATCATTTTGGGAAACCCCCCAGGGAGATCTTCAACATGCCTAAAGAAAGTTCGTTTGACGTCGTGTGTGAACCAAATTGGGCTGAGGTTACGAACGCTGTCGATCAGGTGCGTCGGGAAACGCGCCAACGTTATGATTTTCGTGGTCACGAGGTCATTGTAGATTGGGACGCAGCGGCCAAGACGGTATGGCTGGATGCCCCAGCCGGGATGGTCATGGACGCCCTGGCTACCGTCTTGAATGAGAAAATGGCCAAACGGGGTGTGGATCTCGCTTACCTGGACTATGAGCCGGTAGTTTTGGGGGGCAAGGATCGCGCCCGGCGCGCGATCCGAATTCGCCATGGCCTTGATCCGGCCACCGCGAAATTAATCCAAAAGGCGATTAAGGCCCTGCCGCTCAAGGTTGACGTCCAAATTCAAGGTGACGCGGTGCGCGTGAGCGGAAAGAGCAAGGATGATTTGCAGCGTGTCATCGTCTGGATGGACCAACAGGATTTTGGGCTCAAGTTGACGGCCACCAATTACCGGTCGTAGACCGCGCACGCTGTTCCCCCAAAGCCGGCGACCAGCGATTGGACAACGTTCGCGCGACGATGGGCGAAACCCGCCAAGCTGGACGAGAACTAGATCGCAAGGGCTCGGAGCTTCTCGCCCAGCGCCAGGCTGGTGCCGTGGTCCACCTCCTCAAGGCCGGGGACGACAGACGTTGGCAACAACGTCGTGCAGGCCGACGTAAATCGGTTATCAAATAGCGGCGAAACCCCCTTGGTTTTTACCTATGGGGATGAAGGCCGGTCGAGTCTGCCCGGTTTGCCTTATCGCCTAACCGGGGAGGTCTGAGGCCATCATGGCCAGCCATTGCCCGAGGTTCAGCGCAACCGAAAGCGCCGAGACCGTCCGAATCACGCGACGCTGTCACTTCCTGAAGGCAATCCACGAGTTTCTTGGGTTTAGGGCTACGGGAATCTTCCAATCGTGCGGAAAATACGGTGAGGATCTTGAGCACGTGTTGGACCCACGCCGATTCCAAAGAAGCGTCTTCGTGGCCTCCATGAGGACCACCTCGATCCCAAATCGTTCGCAGAGAGAGAACGGCTCGGAGGCGCAGTAAGCGATCTTGGTGGATAATGGTCAGGCGCTCCGCCTCACCGAGACCGATCCGCGCGAGCAGACCCTGCAGCCCCGGCTCCTTGGAGTGCATGCCAGACCCCAGGTCTTGAATCCCCTCAAATGTTCATCCATTGGCGACGCATAAGCATTTCAAGTGCTCGCCGTACTCCGCTGCTTTTTCGTGCCCTTCCCCCAAATACAACGAATCTCCAAGATATTGATTGCCAGACGGTGAGGCATTCGGCATCGCGCGGCGATCAGCGATATGGTGGGTGCAAAGCGGACTACTGGCCATCGGTAAGCGGACGAATGCATTCGATGGCTTGAAAGATTGCCTCCGCCATAGCCGAAAGCACTTGATCGCTTTTGTTTCACCGAAGCGCATGGCAACGCTTCACGGCGTCGCCGGGGCCGAGCGAATTTCTCGCAACCATGGTAGCAGCCATGGCTGCACCCTCCAAGTGCACGATGCAGACAATCTCCGAGCGCGGTCGACGGTCGAGGATTCGCCATGTTGAAACGGCCACGACGGGCCGCGCCGGATCCCTCCCAAAGATTTCGGCGAGCGTCCGGATGGCAGTTGATCCGCGAACCCCAGATGTGCTAAGATAGGCCGTGTAAAGTCCTTTGTCATCAGCGGGAGGCGTACGCCTACGGGTGCCTCGTGTGAGAGAGTTTAGTAGTCGCCTGCGCCGTGCCACAGCGATGACGACATAGCGCACAGATGGTGGATGTAGCTCAGTTGGTTAGAGCACCAGGTTGTGGCCCTGGGGGTCGGGGGTTCGAATCCCCTCATTCACCCCAAATCCTGCCCCTCAAGGGGCTCCTTTTTTAAGCGCCCGTAGCTCAGTGGATAGAGTGACGGACTTCGAATCCGGAGGTCGTAGGTTCGAATCCTACCGGGCGCACCAGGCGAGGGTGATGGAATGGCAGACATGCGAGACTTAGGATCTCGTGCCGCAAGGCGTAAGGGTTCAAGTCCCTTCCCTCGCACCATAACCCTTTAGTGCGGAAAACGAGGGCCGGTATGCCTCGCCCAGGTGGTTGAGGCGGTTTTTTGGTGTTTTCCGTTCCAGATGATTTGCCAGAGGGTGGCTTGGTCCGCCCGTTTAGGTGTGTTTGGAAACACACCAATGTTATAATGAGCCTGACCGAGTTTTGAGGAGGCAGTGAGCTTAATGCAAGTCGTTGCAGAACGGTTGCCGAATGCGGTGGCCAAAATTTCAGTCACGATCGACCACGATGAGGTTGTTCGGGCGAGTGACGTTGCGTTTCAACGTGTGGTAACGAAATACAACGTGGCCGGATTTCGCCGAGGCAAGGTGCCCCGCTACATCTTTGAGCGCATGGTGGGGGTCGACGTTATTTTTCAGGCGGCGGCAGAAGATTTGGTGAAACGGTACTACCCAGGCGCACTCCAGGAAACCGGGGTGGAGCCGGTCGCGGACCCGGACATTCGCGTGGAGTCCTTGGGGATGGCGGAAGATGAGCCGTTTCGGTTTGTGGTTGAAGTGGAGGCTAAGCCGGCTATTGAGTTCGGCGACTATTCGGACTTGTTGAAGGAACCGTTAACCATTCCTGAATTCAGTGCGCAACAATTAGAGGAGGCCATGCAGGACGTTGCTCAATCGGCCGGGCAATTGGTCCCCGCAGACGAGGAGCCGGTGGCCAAAGGGGATCAAGTTGTCTTAGACATCAAGGGACACCTTGAAGACAGCGACGGCAGTCCGGACGAGGAATGCTTTGTCGAAGACGAGGATTACACCGTGGTCGTCGGCGACGGTACGATGGTGGAGGGGTTGGACGAGCACCTCATTGGGTTGCGAGTTGGGGAACCGGCCAGATTCCGGGTGGTCTATCCGGAAGCGCATCCCGACGTGGAGGTGGCGGGCAAACCCGTGTGGTTCGAGGTCACCGTCAAAGAGAATAAGCGGGTCGAGGTGCCGCCGATTGATGACGACTTGGCCAAGGCGCTGGAGTATGATTCTTTGGAGAGCCTTCGGCAGGTGGTGGCTGAGCGCTTGGCCGCCAGCTTAGAAGAACAGGCCAAAGAGGAGCGCTTTCGGCGGATTTTGGGCAAACTTAAAGAGCGGGTCACATTTGAAGTGCCTAAGAAGCTTATTGATCTGGGCTTGCGCCAGCAGATGCAAGAGTTGGCAGCGAATTTTGCCCGGATGAATGTGACGCTTGAGGACTATATGGAGAGGACTCAGATCGACCAGGCATCGCTGGAGGCTGAGCTACGGCCCCAGGTGGAAGAGCTGGTGCGGGAAAAACTTATTTTGCAAGCCATTGCAAGACGCGAGGGATTGACCGTGGATGATGACGAGGTCATGGAATCCGTTCGGCAGGTGGCGACGTTGTCGCACCAGTCGGTCGGCCAGGTATTGCGAACCGTTCAAGAAAATGGTGAGCTACAGCAAATTCGCGACAACATGTTGGCCGGCAAGGCTGCAGCATACTTGGCCACGAAAGTGGTCGCTTAAAGGAGGGCTTGCAGACAGATGGATGCCATGAATTACCTCATTCCGATGGTGGTCGAACAGACCAACCGCGGCGAACGCTCGTACGATATCTACTCGCGGTTGTTGAAGGAACGGATTATCTTCTTGGGCAACGCCATCGATGACGATGTCGCCAACTTGGTGATTGCGCAGATGCTGTTCTTAGAAAGTGATGATCCGGAGCGGGATATTCACCTCTATGTTAATTCGCCGGGCGGATCGGTTAGCGCTGGGTTGGGGATCTATGATACTATGCAGTTTGTCAAGCCGGATGTGTCCACCATTTGCGTGGGGATGGCCGCCAGCATGGGGGCGCTGCTGTTGGCGGGTGGTGCCGAAAAGAAGCGCTATGCGCTGCGCAATGCGCGCGTTATGATCCATGAACCGTGGATTAACAACCTGGGGGGCAAAACGACCGATGTCGAGATCCAGATGAAGGAACTCTTGCGCAGTCGGGAGACGTTGGCTAAAATCTTGGCCAATCATACGCAGCATTCTGTGGAGCAAATTCTCGAGGAAACGCAGCGGGATTACTGGATGACTGCAGATGAGGCCCGTGCATATCATCTTATTGACGAAGTCATGCAGCCTCGGGGTAAGTCGACGTCGACCGCCGGCCAGTAGGGAGGGATTCCTCATGTTCAAGTTCACCGATGAAAAGGGACAGTTGAAGTGCTCGTTTTGCGGAAAGTATCAGGACCAGGTGAAGCGGTTGATTGCTGGGCCCGGAGGAGTCTATATTTGCGACGAGTGCGTCGAGTTGTGTTCGGAGATTATTGAGGAAGAACTGAACGACGACGTCGAATTTGAACTGAAGGACATTCCGAAGCCGCTTGCGATCAAGGCTGTACTGGACCAATACGTGGTCGGCCAGGAACGAGCCAAGAGGACCCTGTCGGTGGCGGTGTATAACCACTACAAACGCATCAACGTGGGCAACAAGGTGGACGATGTCGAGCTGCAAAAGTCCAACATTCTTATGTTGGGACCGACCGGATCCGGGAAAACTTTGCTGGCGCAAACCTTGGCGAAGATCTTGAATGTGCCGTTTGCCATTGCCGACGCGACCTCCTTGACTGAGGCGGGCTACGTGGGTGAAGACGTCGAGAACATCCTGCTCAAGCTTATTCAGGCCGCGGACTACGATGTGGAAAAGGCTGAAAAAGGCATCGTCTACATCGACGAAGTGGACAAAATTGCGCGTAAGTCGGAAAATCCGTCGATTACGCGCGATGTCTCCGGCGAGGGGGTCCAGCAGGCGCTGCTCAAGATTTTGGAGGGCACGGTGGCGTCGGTTCCGCCTCAAGGAGGGCGCAAGCATCCGCATCAAGAATTTATTCAGATTGATACCACGAATATTTTATTTATTGTCGGTGGCGCCTTTGACGGCGTCGAGAAGATTATCAAGCAGCGCATTGGACGGAAGGGGCTGGGCTTCAACGCTGAACTGCAGAGTGCTAAGAGTGTAAACATCGGCGAGATTCTCAGACGGATCATGCCCGAGGACTTGCTCAAGTTCGGCTTGATTCCCGAGTTCGTCGGTCGGCTGCCAATTATGGTGACGCTCGACGCCCTGGATGAAGAGGCCTTGGTGAAGATCTTGACAGAGCCGCGCAATGCCCTGGTGAAGCAGTACCAGAAAATGCTGGCACTCGACAGCATCGAGCTGGAGTTTAAAGAGGACGCGGTGTCGGCGGTAGCTCGCGAGGCCATGCGGCGGAATACGGGAGCCCGGGCATTACGGGCGATTATCGAAGACATCATGTTAAACGTGATGTATGAAATGCCGAGTCGGAATGACGTGGCGAAGTGTGTGGTGACGCAGGAAGTGGTCGAAAACCACGACGAGCCGTTGCTGGTCACGAGCCAGGATCGGGCGAAACCGCGGAGTGGAAAGAAACAAAAAGAAGAGACGGCCTGAACCGTCGCTTTGGCAAAAGCGCCGCCCGACAAAGGGCGGCGCTTTTGCTGTGTGTTGGGCGCACGGTGGTCCGCGGCCCCGCCGCTCCGAGATCGCCGACCTTGGGTGGCTGGCCTCAAGCCATGAGCGGTCACGGACGAAGTGGGGCACCCTAGACGGGAGCGCATCACCGTTGCGGAGAAAGGGGGGACACCATGGATCGCCGCCCGAGGACGTTGTTTCTCGCGAACCGCCTTGCCCGCAAGGGCGCTCTCGCCTTCGCCAGGATGGTGGCCCCATTGGCGCGAGTTACCAATCTGGTAGGGGCGGAAATTCCCGAGGGGGAGGCCGCCATGGTGGAAACCATTCGTCGCGGCTTGGCTGGGGGCATCGAATGGTTTGTGATTGCCGGCGGGGATGGGACGCTAGCCGTGGCGGCCAACGAGTTGGTCGGTACCTCGGCGGTATTGGCCGCGCTTCCAGCGGGCACGGGCAATACGTTGGCGTGGGCCCTGAGCCTGCCGAGGCGCGATTCCGACTGGCTGGCGATGGCGGCACAGGGGTTCGTCGATACGATGGATGTGGGCCTGGTCCAAGCCGGAGGTCAGCGCCGGGTGTTCTTGAACACCGTCACCATCGGTTTGGCAAGCACACTCGCGGGTCGTCTGACCCCAACCGAGAAGCGCCGGTTAGGGTTATTGGCCTGGCCCAGGCATTTGGGCTCGGTGTTAAATCAGGCGCCGGTGGTGGAGGTGGCACTGTTGGATGCGTCGGGGACCTCTGATCGATTTCTGACACGTCTGCTGGTGGTAGTCAACGGGTGCGGTCTGGCCGGACCGATCGTGGCGGGCCCGCCGCCTATGGCGAACCAGGACGGCGTCTTGGAGGTGTTTGCCCTGGGGGAGGATAGTCTCAGCTCCATGGCGCGGGTTACCGTGCAGGTGTTGCTTGCTCGTCATCGCGAAGATCCCGCCGCCCACTACCAACAGGCGTCAGCATTCAGTCTCCTAGCGCGACCCCCCCAGTCGATGGATATTGACGGGGAGCGGTGGGGACAAACGCCGGCGCGGTTTTCAGTGTTGCCAAGGGCACTTTCAACCCTTCTCCCAGAGCGTTTCGCATCCCCCGGCCATTTGCTATGAATTGCCGCGTTGAAGCGGTCGAAATCGGCCACACTAAACGTGACGAGCTAATGGCTCGGTGGAGGGGGGCGGCACGTGAGTCTGACCAATATGATAACCCTGGTGCAGTTCTTGTTTGCGGTCATCATTGGGCTTTACTTTTGGAACCTGCTGAAATCTCAACAGGGGAACAAGGTGGCGGTACAGCGGGAATCGCGCAAGGAAATCGAAAAGTTGCGACGGCTACGCTCGATTCAATTGACCGAACCGCTATCGGAGAAGACTCGGCCCAGTCGATTTGAAGAGATTATCGGCCAAGCCGACGGAATTCGTGCGCTGCGCGCCGCCCTGTGCGGTCCCAACCCGCAGCACGTGCTCATTTACGGGCCGCCCGGAGTGGGCAAAACGGCAGCTGCGCGCTTGGTCCTGCAAGATGCCATCGCCAATCCGGCATCGCCGTTTCGGTCTGACGCGAAATTCATTGAACTTGACGCCACCACGGCCCGATTTGATGAACGCGGCATCGCGGATCCTCTCATCGGATCGGTCCACGATCCTATCTACCAGGGCGCCGGGCCGCTCGGCATGGCCGGTATTCCCCAACCCAAACCGGGAGCAGTTACTAAGGCACACGGTGGGGTCTTGTTTATTGACGAGATTGGCGAATTGCACCCCATTCAGATGAACAAATTGTTGAAGGTACTTGAGGATCGCAAGGTGTTTTTCGAGTCCGCGTATTACAACAGCGAGGATCAGAGCGTTCCCCTGCATATTCAGGATATTTTTGATAACGGCTTACCGGCGGACTTTCGACTCGTGGGGGCTACTACCCGTCAGCCGCAGGAGATCCCGCCCGCCATTCGCTCACGGTGCCTAGAGATCTATTTTCGTCCCCTGTTAGCCGATGAAATCGCCCTCATCGCGGTCAACGCCGCCAAGAAGATGGGCGCGGAGATCGCTGACCAGGCGGTCGACGTATTGAAGGAATATGCGACGAACGGTCGCGAAGCGGTCAACATGGTTCAAATTGCCGCCGGTTTAGGGATGACCGATGGACGGTCGCAAGTTACCCGCGACGATGCGGAATGGGTGATCAATTCTGGGCAGTACAGTCGCCGCCCCGACCGCAAGATTCCCGAAGCGCCCAAAGTTGGATTGGTGAACGGACTGGCCATCTATGGACCGAATTTGGGTACGGTCATTGAGGTGGAGGCGGTTGCCGGATTGGCCTCCAAGCCACCGGGCCGACTCTGGGTGACGGGGATGATCGACGAAGAAGAAATGGGGTCGCTGGGTCGCACGATTCGTCGGCGGTCGACGGCTCGGGCGTCGGTCGACAACGTTCTCACCGTGCTCCGCAACATCGAAAAGCTTGAACCCGAAGCGTACGATGTGCACGTAAACTTTCCGGGTGGTATCCCGCTCGACGGACCGTCAGCGGGGATCGCGGTGGCAACGGCGCTGTACTCCGCGTTGACCGGCAAACCCTGCGACAATCGGGTAGCAATGACCGGAGAGCTCTCTATTCAAGGCTCGGTCAAGATGGTCGGTGGCGTAGCGGCTAAGGTCGAGGCCGCGCGACGGGCCGGATGCCGCAAGATCCTGATTCCCCGCGGCAATTGGCAGGATGCTTTCGGTCAGCTGGAGGGCACCGTCGTCATCCCGATCGATTCCTTGCGGGAGGTGCTGAATCAGGCCATTCAGGAAGTCGAGACGGCAGTCCCTCCGCTGGGAATCGTGGACACCGACGTGCTCGCGGCGAGTTCCCACGGGGGCGTCGGCCAAACCGTGCACTAACCATAGATACGGGTCGGTGTTTGTGAGTTCTCCTTTGCGTAGAGACGGGTTGGAGGTAGGATACTAGAATAGATAGTGCGCGGCGCGTGGGATATAGCGCGAGGGGAGGCCACCGACGTTGAAGGAATTGCCGTTGTTACCGCTACGTGGAGTGCTGGTCTTTCCGTCGATGGTGGTGCCGCTGGAAGTCGGCCGCGCCGGGAGTCTTCATGCCCTGGAGGCGGCCATGCTGCGCGACCGGGCTTTGCTCTTTGTGGCACAGCGCGAAACGGCGCTCGATGACCCGGGAGCCGACGATTTATACCGCGTTGGTGTGGTCGGTGAAGTCAAGCAGCTTTTAAAGATGCCCAGTGGCGGTTCAAAGGTGGTAGTGGAGGGCCTGGCCCGGGCCAAGGTGCTCTCGATCGATACCGAGGGAGAGCATTTCACGGCCACGGTCGAGGAAATTGGCGAAGATGCCGCCATCGACACCGAGACGGAAGCGCTCATGCATCTGACCGTGCAACTCTTTGAACAGTACATCAAAAACGCCAATCGGATGCCGGGAGACGTGTCGTTAAGCATGAACCTGGATGATCCCGCACGCTTGGCGGACACCATCGCCAGCTACCTGGATGTGCGGACGCAGGAAAAACAGGAAGTCTTGGAAGCCTTCAGCGCCTATGATCGTCTGACCAAGGTATCCGACCTGCTATCCCACCAAATCGACTTGCTTGAAATCGAAAAACGCATTAATGTTCAGGTGCGTAAGCAGATGGAACACACGCAAAAGGAATATTATCTGCGTGAGCAATTGAAGGCGATTCAGCGGGAACTAGGCGAAACCGAAGACGATGTGAGCGAGATCGACGAGCTTCGCCAACGCTTGGCGGGCATCAAAAATCTCAGCGACGAAGTGCGGGAGAAAGTGCGCCGGGAGATCGACCGTTTGGCGAAGATGCCCGCCATGTCAGCCGAGGCGGTCGTGGTCCGTAACTATGTCGACTGGATTATGGCCTTGCCGTGGGATGAGGTAACCCCCGAGCAATTGGACATTCAACGGGCGGAGGAAACCCTCAATGCGGAGCACTATGGCTTGGAGCGCGTGAAGGATCGGATCCTGGAGTACCTTGCCGTCCGTCAGCTCTCCCATTCGCTGAAAGGACCCATTTTATGTTTGGTAGGCCCTCCCGGAGTGGGGAAGACTTCGTTGGCGCGGTCGATTGCCCAGGCCACCGGACGCCGTTTCGTCCGAGTTTCTCTGGGTGGAGTGCGCGACGAAGCGGAAATCCGAGGCCATCGGAGAACGTACGTGGGCGCGATGCCGGGCCGCATTATTCAGGCGCTGCGCCAGGCGGGTTCCCGTAATCCCCTGTTGTTGCTGGATGAAGTGGATAAAATGGCGGCGGATTTTCGGGGGGATCCGGCAGCGGCGTTGTTGGAGGTCCTCGACCCAGAGCAAAACGCGCATTTTTCCGATCATTACATCGAAATCCCGGTGAATTTATCGGAAGTCATGTTCATTACCACCGCCAATGTGGCTCACCCGATTCCCGCGCCCTTGCTTGATCGGATGGAGACCATTTCGATTGCCGGCTATACCGAAGAGGAAAAATTGCATATCGCGCGCCGGCATCTCTGGCCCAAACAGTGTACCCAGCATGGATTGGGTGACGGCCGGGTTACCATCAGCGACAACGCGCTGACCGAAATCATTCGGCACTACACGCGTGAAGCGGGTGTCCGCCAACTGGAGCGCCAACTCGAAAGTATTTTGCGCAAGGTCGCCCGTGAAGTGCTGCAGGGGCGCCAAAAAATCCCTGCGCGGGTCGGTAAGCATCGCGTTCCCTATTATTTGGGCCATGAAAGGGTGCATCACCAGATTGCCGAACGCGGTCAATTGGTAGGCACGGTCATTGGCCTCGCCGTCACCCAAACGGGCGGGGATGTCATGTCGATTGAGGTGAGTGCCATGCCGGGAAAGGGCAAGCTCAGTCTGACCGGGCAGTTGGGCGACGTGATGCAAGAATCCGCCCAGGCGGCTTTTAGCTTCATTCGCGCCCATGCGGCCGAACTCGGGATCGCCACCAATTTTCATGAGCAGGTGGATACCCATGTGCACGTTCCCGAAGGGGCCATCCCCAAGGATGGACCGTCAGCCGGGATTGCCATGGCGACCGCCATGATATCCGCGTTGACGGGCCAAGCGGTCGCCCCGGACTTGGCGATGACAGGAGAGATTACGCTCCGCGGTCGGGTGCTGCCCGTGGGGGGAATCAAAGAGAAGGCGCTGGCGGCCCACCGGGCCGGAGTGCGGGTGCTTATCGTGCCGCGGGCCAATGCCGCCGATCTGGAAGAAGTGCCGAGCTATATCGTCCGTTCGCTGTCTGTGCATTTGGTCGACTCGTTGGAAGAGGTCTTGCGACATGCTCTAATCAAGGGATCAGCCGATGGCAAGTAAACGCCGTCCGTCAAATCCGCCGGCGAAAGGGGACCTGGCGGCGTCGGCGCTGGCAGCGACCGAGATGCCCGCCGAGGGGCTTCCCGAGTTCGCTTTTTTAGGGCGTTCGAATTCGGGAAAGTCGTCATTGATTAATGGGTTGGTAGGCAGCAAGGTGGCCCGGGAAAGCCAGACCCCTGGCAAGACGACGCGCTTGCATTTTTACCGCATGTCGGAGTGGTATTTGGTCGATTTGCCGGGATTCGGTTATGCCAAGCGTTCTAAAGCCGACCGCGCGTTTTTCGGGCAAGCGGTGGAGACGTATTTGACGACCCGTCAGCCGCTGTTGGGGGGGCTTTTGATTCAGGACTGCCGTCGTGACCCCGAGGAAGAAGAAGCGATGGTCGTGCAGTGGGCGGATGAATCCAATCGGTTCTTGGTGGTGGTGGCCAATAAAATGGATAAACTGAATCGCCGAGAGCAGGGGGAGCGCTTAAGAGCTCTAGAGAACGCTTACGGCCGCCAGGTGCTCATGGTGTCGGCAAAATTCAAAGAGGGCTTGGACCCGGTGCGCAGCGCGATCCGAGGCTTAGGTCTCCGGCTTCCGTAACCATTGATAGGGAGTAGGACGGCCAAAATCAATCGACGGCCAGCGCGGCCCTGCGATCTGTCGCTGACGATGCAGGTGGTGGATGAGAATCAACAGAAAACCCGAATGGGATACGACGGCAATCTGCCGGTACGGGTGAAATTTGTCGGCGAGTAACTGAATGGCGGTGTTTGCACGACGATAGCTGGCGGCGGGCACTTCCGCCTGGTGTCCGCGAAACCACGCTAAGCGCAGATAACTCCACCATACTTCCCCGGGCCAGTGGTTGGACAAAAACCACCCTGGCCCGTCGGGAATCAACACCGGCACCTCGCGCAACAGGGCATGCACTTCGATCGGGGCTCCGCGGGCAAAAAGGCGGGCCGTCTCGTAAGCCCGCGGTAAATCTGACGTCAAAACCAGGTCGGGTTTGCGATATTGTTCATAAAGTGCGCCTAGCCGGTCCCGCTCGATCGGGCTAAGCCCGGCCGAGTCGTAGGCTTCGAGGTAGCGGTTAAATTGCTCGCGGCTAACGCGCCTGCGATTAGCGGGGACGTCAGGCCTACCGTGCCGGATAATCCACAGCCGCGTATCGCGCACATCATTGATCATATCAAAACCCTAATGGATCTCGCCCTCAGGGTCAAGCGCGATATCGGCGGGAATTTGGCGGCGGCCCGGACCTCAATTCGGCAAATCGGCGGAAACAGTCACCAACCACCGGCGTCTGTCTACAATGATCCTGGAACGAGAATAGCGGGGCGCTCCAGCATTTCCAATACATACCCCCGGCCGACGACAGGATTTGAGCGCTTTGGCGTCGAACCTAGCTAAGCCATCTTCAGACAACTTGCGAGGTGATGCGTGGATGATGGTTGCTCTGATCAGGACCAAGAAGAGGATTCGGCCGCTGACCCAAGAGGACGTGACGACCCTAATGCAATGGAGCCAAGACCCTGAATTGCAGCGGTTAACGGGACGCACGTTCCCATCGGAAAAGGATGGCGCGTTGTGGTGGCATGCTGTCGAGCGGGATCCGACGCGATTAGCGATGGCGATATTGGATGACGATGGCCAATTCATTGGCGACGTGGAACTGGAAAACGTGGCGTGGCGGGCCGGCGAGGCTGAATTGCGCATTGCCATCGGAGAAAAATCCTGTTGGAATCGCGGATACGGCACCGAAGCGTTGAGTGAAATGGCGCAAATAGCCTTTAAAGAACTGCATTTGCACTCATTATATCTGAGGGTATCCGAACGGAATGTGCGGGCCATCCGCTCCTATCACAAGGCTGGCTTTCGCAAGGTTGCCCGGCTGTCGGCAACCGGTCGGCTCCAAGGTGGAGACCCCTTGGTTTTGATGCGAAGAACCCGCGTTGACGTCGAGGAAACGCCTTAGACCCGCGCGGGAAGATGCCGGAATGACGGGTGGATGAATGGAGACGCGCATCAGGACACCCGCGGGTCATCGGTGGCCCCGAGCGGCGAAGTGCTGATCCGCCCGTGGGAATCCGTGGAGCGTGAGCGGGCTGCAACTCGAGTTGAGGTTGTGGTGACCCGAAAGCAAGGGTCGGCTGCCAAGATGCCGCACGACGTCCTCGCGGCCCCCGGCAGGCGCGAAAATCGCCACGCGTCAAGGCGCCCAACTTCAAGACGCTTTCGGATCCGACGGTCTCCGGTGCGATCCACGCGATCTTGCTCAAGATAGGCGCCTTCGACCCGAGCCAGCGCGGTCGGGTGGTCCACCAAGACATTTTTGGCGGACCAGGTACCCGGCGCACCGAGGGACCGCTTGATGCCGGTCGGTGCCGGGTGTCGCACGGTCGCCACGAAGGTCTTGGCAACCCACGCAATTTTGGGTCGCGCTGTCGAGATGAACTTTTCAAGAACGATGCGGCATGCTCCATTGGAATATGCGCGGGGCGTAGCCCGCGATGCGTTCGAATATGCTTCGCGGTCGTGGAGAATCCGGTCAACCCGTCAAGCCCGCCACGGGCGATCCCCCTCGCTGCCTGCGCGCCTCACGGGGTGAGCGTCAAGGCGATCAAGGACGGATGCCGGCGTACCCCATCGCGGTAGGCGGGCCAAGCGATTCCCGCATTCATCCAAAATGCTCGACCGCGTTCGTAAGTGCTTCGCGTAGGCAGCGAGGCCGGGGCAAGCCAGTGATAGCGCTGGGCCGTGGCTACTTCCCAGGTGACCGGGAGTCCGGTGGATGAGACGCTCTTCGCGATGGTCGCGGGAGAATGGGTGCGCAGATACCAAAGACTCAAGTTTAGTGCCGCTAAAAAGGGCGGCAGCTTCGGGCCGCGGCCGTTGACGACCGAAGTCGGGATGGGACCGGTCGAGGCGGCCAATACGGCGAGCACCCGAGCCGAACGCCGAAGGCGGAGCAGCCGATACCAAAGGCTGCTATTAGCCAAGACATAAGGCAAGAGACCCTCCTTCCACAGGGTCAGGATCCGGGATTCCGCGAGAGGAACCAGCCAGGGATGGGAAATGTCGTGCAAGGCCATCACGCCTTCGAAGATCCCCGTCAACGTCGGATACTCGCCAGGATATACGACCGGAACCTGGTTGAGACCGGCCAGCCGGAACCCGGGATCGCGCCGAGGGGCAACAATGGCAGCCTCGGCCCCCAAGCTGATCACTCCACGGATCGGCCAACGGCTCCCGGCGGGCAGGATGCGAATGTCCGCCCGATGGCTCGACCCCTCGACGACTCGAATGCCCTCCTGGGCGAAGAATCCGAGGTTTTGGCCCAGCCGGACGCACAGCGCGGCCAAACTTTGACTCGGGGCAATGTGAATGACGACCGCTTCCATCCTGGGACTAGGAGGGCGATGGACTCCACAGGCACTGACCCCGATGGCGGCTCCGGCGAGAAGCCCTCCCGCCGCCACAGCCCGGATCCCGTACGACAACTTCACGTCCCGCTTCCCCTCCTGTCCCCTATCCATGTGTATGTGCCGGGGACAGGCTAAGAACGCGGCCACCGAGGTTTTTCCTGGCCGCAGTGGGTCGACGATCCTGTGCCTTGAGGGGCTGCGCATTGACAGACTCTTTGACTTCGGTATAATTAATCTTGCTCCCTTTTTGGGCTACTCTTGATTTGATTGACTCGAGGAGGATTCAACAATGCAGGTGAAACCGTTGGGTGATCGTGTCCTAGTAAAAATGGTCCAGGAACAGGAGAAAACGCAGGGTGGGATCTACATACCTGACACGGCGAAAGACCGACCGCAGACGGGGTTGGTGGTAGCGGTTGGAGACGGTGAGGAAATCAAGGTGAAGACGGGACAGAAGATTCTATTCGCCAAGTTTTCCGGCACCGAGATCAAGATTGACAACGAGGACCATTTGATTTTGTCGGCAGATGATGTCCTCGCCGTCGTAGAATAGCCAAGATCGAGAACATTCCGGATAGTGCTCTAGGCTGATGAAGAGGATGAATCCTTCGGTGTTGCGCGGACGATAGTGAGCCGGGACAGTGCAAACCGGTGTTCGCGGGAAGGTGGGTGGCCTCGGAGGCGCTCGGCGCAGCGTCGAGCGGGTGGACCCGTTAGCGTCTGCTGAGCCGGTGATGTCTACCGGAAATTAAGGTGGTACCGCGACAGCGACCTGTTTCGCCCTTAAAGCGAACAGGTCGCTATTTGATCGTCGGCCATAATGACTCACCGCCCAGGGCCGCCGAGGCGCGGGACGGAGCGATGGAGACCCAGGAGACCCAGGAGACCCAAGAGACCCAAGAGACCAAGGAGGGATGATGGTCGTGGAATTGCCGCCCCGTTATCTGCCCGCTCAGGTGGAGGGCAAATGGTACCAGTTTTGGCGAGAGCACGGGTATTTTACCCCCCAGTTTGACCCTGATCGTCCGGTATTCAGCGTGGTGTTGCCTCCACCCAATGTGACCGGCGTGCTGCATGTGGGCCATGCGCTGAATCATACCTGGCAAGACATCTTGGTGCGTTATCACCGAATGTTGGGGGATAACACGCTTTGGCTTCCGGGCAGCGATCACGCGGGCATCCATACCCAGATGAAAGTCGACGAATTAATCCGAAGTCAGGGCGGAAACCGGCAGGCCATGGGACGTCAACGCTTTGTGGAGGCAGTGTGGCAGTGGAAGGCCGAATACGGCGGTGAGATATTGCGCCAGTTGGCCTTGCTGGGAAATTCGGTCGACTGGTCCCGACTTCGGTTTACGTTGGATGCCGAGCTCACGCAAGCGGTGATCGAGGCATTTGTGCGCCTTTATGAACAAGGGCTGATTTATCGCGGAGACTATATCACCAATTGGTGCGTCTCCTGCCGGACCGCGCTTTCCGATATCGAAGTTGAACACGTTGAGCAGCCTGGGCAGTTAACCTATATCCGGTATCCGCTGAGCGACGGCAGCGGCTCGCTCACGGTAGCCACCACGCGTCCGGAGACGCTGCTGGGAGACAGCGCTGTCGCCGTTCATCCCGATGATGCGCGCTACGCCGACATGATTGGCCAAACCGTGACCCTTCCTCTTTTAGGGCGCCAAATTCCCGTCGTCGGAGACCGGGCGGTCGAACGGGAATTCGGCACGGGCGCCGTCAAGGTCACCCCGGCCCACGACCCGCTGGATTTTGCCATTGGACAACGCCACCATCTGGCGACCATCCGGGTCATTGGGGAAGACGGCACGATGACGGACGCCGCCGGTCCCTATCAGGGGATCGATCGCAATCGTGCTCGTCAACGCGTCCTGGAAGATTTGGCCTCGCAGGGCAGCATCGAACGCCAGGAATCCATCGTGCATGCGGTTGGGCACTGCGAGAAATGCCATCAGATTATTGAACCGCTGGTATCGCGGCAGTGGTTCGTGCGCATGAAACCCCTCGCCGGACCGGCACTGGCTGCGGTGGATCGGGGCTTGGTGCGCTTTGCCCCTGCCCGTTTTGAAAAGATTTATCGTCATTGGCTGACCAACGTGCACGACTGGTGCATCTCGCGCCAGATCTGGTGGGGCCATCGAATTCCCGCCTATTATTGCGAGTGCGGTCAAATCGTGGTGGCGGCGGTTAAGCCGGACGCCTGTCCCGTGTGTCAAGGCCCGTTAACCCAGGATCCCGACGTGCTCGACACCTGGTTTTCGTCGGCACTGTGGCCGTTTTCCACCTTGGGTTGGCCGAATGAGGGACCAGATTTGCAACGGTATTACCCGACCTCGGTCTTATGCACCGGCCACGATATCATCTCCTTCTGGGTATCGCGCATGATCATGGAAGGCCTGCATTTCACCGCTGAACCGCCATTTTCTACCGTCCTGATCAACGGCTTGGTCCGCGACGACGAAGGTCGCAAGATGTCGAAGTCGCTCGGCAACGGGGTGGATCCGGTGGCTATGATCGAACGCTACGGGGCCGATGCGCTGCGCATGGCGTTGGTCCTGGGCAGCGCTCCCGGCAATGATATCCGGTTTTCCGAGACCAAGGTTGAGTCGGCCATGCATTTTGCCAACAAGGTGTATAATGCCGTCCGTTTCGTCTTGATGCATCAATCCGAGGAGCGCGAATTGCCGGCCGTGGCCCACCCCGCCGACCGCTGGATTCGCGCCCGCTTGCAGCACGCCGTGCGCCGGGTGACGCAAGCCATTGAGCAATTTGAGTTTGGCGAGGCCGCGCGCTCCGTGTATGATTTCTTTTGGGATGAGTTTTGCGACTGGTACATCGAGTTCGCCAAGGTCCGTCTGAACGGAACCGACGCCAGCGCCAAGGCTGCCACCCGGACGACGCTAGCTGAGGTGGCGGAGACTGCGCTGGCTTTGTTGCATCCTTTCATGCCGTTTGTCACCGAGGAACTGTGGCAAGCGTTGCCGCATCGAGGAGGAGAGACGATCGTGCTGCGTCATTGGCCAGCAGCCGCGGATGACGCTGGCCCGGAGCTTGCCAGTGACCTGGTCGCGGTCGAGCAGACGATGGCGGCCGTGCGTACGGTGCGAAACCTCCGAGCCGAGTTGAACCTGCCGCCGTCGCAGCGGATCGGCGTGGTTCTGTTGGCAGACGATGACCAAACCCTGGTGGCCTGGCGGCGCCTGGGACCGGAATTGGCTGCCCTGGTCAAGGCTTCGGAACTGCGGATGGCCTTAAAGATCGGGATGGAGCGGCCCCGGCAGGCAATTTCCGGGGTCACGGCAGGCGGTATGGCCCTGGTCCCTTTGCAAGGGGTGGTCGATCTCGAGCGCGAGCGAGCCCGGCTGATCAAGGCTGAGGACGCAACCCGGAAGGAATTGCAGCAGACCGTCCGTCGCTTGGCGGACCGGAACTTTGTGCAGCGGGCGCCGGCCGAGGTGGTGGAGGCCTCAGAGCGTCGGCGAGGGGAGTTGGAGGCCCGGCTGGAACGCCTCGCCGAACGGCTGGCAGATTTATGACGGAGGACTGGAAGAACCGATTCAATGTCTCCATTCAACCCGGGCTGGATCGAATGCGGGCGCTGATGGAACGGTTGGGTTCCCCCGAAATCGGGGTGCCGGTCGTTCATGTGGCGGGTACGAACGGCAAGGGTTCCACCGCCGCCATGATCGCCGCCGGTCTGTCGGCGGCGGGGTATCGGGTTGGCCTGACGGTATCGCCCGATTTGGGCCGGGTGAACGACCGCATTCTGATCGACGGGGAGCCGATTGCAGACCAAGAGGCCGAATCCCTGGCCGGCGCGGTGGAAGCGGCGGGGCGCGAAATCGGTGATCCGCCGACGTTCTTTGAAGCCGTCGTGGCGATGGCCTTTCTCGCTTTTCGGCGGCGGCGGGTCGATCTTGCCGTGATCGAAGTGGGCCTCGGCGGCCGCCTGGATGCGACCAATGTGATTCCGGCGCCGCGGGTGGGCGTGATTACCCCTATCCATTTCGACCATATGGATTTTTTGGGCCACCGGATTGAGCAGATTGCAGCCGAAAAAGCTGGTATCCTCAAACCGGGGTCAACGCTGGTGCTGGCAGACCAGCCTTTTGCGGCAGCGGTGCAGACCGTGTTGCGTCGCGCCGGTGAACTAGGGGTGGTGATTCGGCGGCCCCTGGGCCGATGGGGCGTTGACGGAGACGGACCCTGGTATGCCCCGCCGGGAGGAACGGTCGTCCGGTCAGGACTGGCCGGAGCCTACCAGGCCCAGAATCTGGCCACTGCCTGGACGGCGCTGGAAACGCTCGCCGAGCAAGGCTTGGCGCTCGAGTGGACACGGGTGGCGCGGGGAGTCGCTGCCGCCCGCTGGCGGGGGCGGTTCGACATCATCTCGCGCGCGCCGCTGACGGTTTTCGACGGTGCCCATAATCCGCACGGGGCCCAAGCACTTGCTGAGAGCCTGCGCGTCGAACCGTGGTCATCGTTTGGCTGGCATCTGCTCTTTGGCGGACTTGCTGATAAGCCGCTCGATGCTATGCTAAAGATATTGGAACCGGAGATGCGTTCGGTGACCTTGACCTCGGTGAGCGGGAGGCGGGGGATGGACCCGAAACGGGTTGCGGGCCAGTGGCATGGTGCCCGCCCGCCGGTGGTAATTCCTGATGCGCTGCGGGCATATGCCAGCGTTCGCCAGCGAGCGCTGGGAGAGGGGACCCAGGGGGCGGTGTTGGTTACCGGGTCCCTGGCATTCTTGGCGGATTTGCTGACGGCTGGCGTAGGGTCTTAGCTCATGCGCGCCTCCAATCTTCCAGGGTTCCATGATTGCTCGTACTCTCACGACAGGGTATGCTGGTTAGGTGTGGAGCCTGGGCTCGCTCCAGGCGTCGGAGGCGGTTGGACGGCCGGACCGGGACGGCGCAACGCGGTCAGCGTCCTAGACCCACGGCTCCGACCGGGATTGCGGTAACATTCGGAACCAGGTCCGGTTTTGATCGGAAAGCTGGCAAGGGTGCGGTCCGAGTGCGCCCGGGGAACGACGCCGCGCCCTTACGAAAAGGAGCGCAAGCTCCCTCCCGCTCAAGCGGGGACCGGATTAAACGAAGAAGAACCGCCGCGCTTGCAGCCCCCAGGGATAAACCTGGGAGCTTGCGGGCGAGGTTCGTTGATTTAGACAAGAAAGGTTGCCGGGAAATGTAAACCATTCGGGAGGAAGAACCCGTGAAGTACCCAGTGCCGATCATTTTAGCCAGTAACTCGCCTCGCCGCCGGCAGATGCTGTCAACGGCAGGGATTTCCGTTGAAGTGGTACCCGCTGGGGTCAGTGAGACCGCGCGCACTAGCGAGACGCCCGATCGCCTGGTACGCCGGCTGGCGGCGACCAAAGCGATTACCGTTGCCGTCCGGATCCCTGATTCCATGGTGATCGGCGCAGACACCGTCGTCGCGTTGGGCCGCAATATTCTGGGCAAGCCTTGCAATCCGGAGGAGGCCCGGGCGATGCTTGCCCTGCTGTCCGGCAAGCGCCACCAGGTTTATACCGGCGTTGCCGTTTACCGTGAGGCATCGCAACGAGGTTGGGTTACGGTCGAGGTTGCCGAGGTGGGCTTTCGTGAGCTGGACCCGGCGGAGATTGACGCCTACGTGGCCACCGGCGACCCGCTCGACAAAGCCGGCGGTTACGGTATCCAAGGCAGCGCAGGAAACTGGGTAGTCAATTTTTCGGGAAATCTAGAGACCGTGGTCGGACTGCCCATCGACGCCGTCCGGCGCCTTTTGGACCGGGCGACGCGGGTGCTGACGGAAGTCGGCCATGGCTGAGCGGGTGAAGGAACTCCCGATGGATGAGCGGCCGCGGGAAAGGCTATTGCTCCACGGATCATCCGTGTTGGCGGATGCCGAGGTGATTGCCGTGCTCTTGCGCACGGGTAGGGACGGGGTTTCTGCGTTGACCCTGGCGCGCGAGTTGCTGGCGGACGGGTGGTCTGCCCTGGGGGAAAAGTCAGCGGCGGAACTCGTTCAGTACGGAGGCATGGGGCCGGCCAAGGCGGCAACGATCTTGGCGGCCATGGAAGTGGGCCGCCGGATGAATCGTTTAGGACGATTGGACGCGGTTTCGGGGCCGATGGATGTCGTGCGTTTGGTGGATGACATGCGGGGGCTTGTGCAAGAGGAATTTCGCTGCGTATTGCTGAATACCAAGCATCGGGTGTTGGCCGTGGAAACGGTCTTTCAAGGGGGGCTCGATAGTGTCGAGGTATACCCCCGGGAAATTTTTCGGCGTGCCGTAGCACGCTCGGCAGCGGCCGTGATCGTGGTGCACAATCATCCGAGTGGCGATCCAGCGCCGAGCGATGCCGACCGTAGCCTCACCGAACGGTTGGAGGCGGCAGGAGTATTGTTGGGCGTGCCTGTGTTGGATCATATTATTGTCGGACGATGGCATCACGTCAGTTTGCATCAGCAGCAAGTGGCCGAGTTTAGTTAGGAGGACGTTCTGGGCATGCGCACGTTATTCGGATCATGGACGCGAGACATGGGAATTGATTTGGGAACGGCCAACACCGTGGTTTTCGTCAAGGGCAAGGGCATTGTGTTGCAGGAGCCTTCGGTGGTGGCGGTCGACCAAATGACCGGTGAGATCATTGCCGTGGGACAGGAAGCCAAGCAGATGGTGGGACGCACTCCCGGTCATATTCGAGCCGTGCGCCCGCTTAAAGATGGGGTGATCGCTGACTTCGACATCACGCAGGCGATGCTAAAATACTTCATTCAAAAGTCCGCCGCCGGCCGCCGCTTCCTGCATCCGCAGGTCCTGATCGCCGTACCCTCTGGAGTAACCGGGGTCGAGGAACGGGCGGTAAAAGATGCCGCCGTCCAGGCCGGCGCGCGAGAGGCACTCGTCATTGAAGAGCCGATGGCCGCAGCCATCGGGGCGGGACTTCCCGTCAACGAACCCACCGGCAATATGATTGTCGATATCGGGGGCGGGACTTGCGAAGTCGCCATTATTTCGCTCGACGGGATTGTGACGGCGAAATCGGTGCGAATTGCCGGCGATGAGATGGACGAGGCGATTGTCAACCATATTAAGCGCACCTACAACATGATGATCGGTGAACGGACGGCGGAAGCTATCAAGATTACCATCGGATCCGCGTATCCCCCTGACCATGAAGAGGAGATGGATGTGCGCGGCCGGGACCTGGTCACCGGACTGCCCAAAACCTTGCAAATTAACGCCACCGAGATTCAACGGGCGTTGTCGGAGACGGTGAACGCCATCATCGAAACCATCAAGGCCACCTTGGAAAAGTCGCCTCCCGAGCTGGCGGCCGACATTATGGACCGCGGGATTGTTATGACAGGAGGCGGATCCTTGCTCAGGAACTTTGATCGCTTGGTGAGTTCAGAGACAGGGATGCCGGTCCACCAGGCCGATGAACCCCTGTTGACGGTGGTTCGCGGCAACGGGATCGTTTTGGAGGATCCGCATCATGTCGAGGCGCTGCGCCGTCGTAACCGGCATTGAGGTGCCACGTAGCGGTGAGCCGGATTAGCCGCTGGAGGAGGGTTTGTGATTGGGCGAATGGGGGCAGCGCATCCGACGGCTCGTGCTGGCAGCGGTGATTATAGCCTTGGTGGTATCCAGCATGAGTTTAACCGCCAGTCCCCGGGTTCGGGTGATACGGGTTAGCAACTGGATCGCGAGCGCGGTGTCTCCGATTTCGTTTAGCCTGGCGTGGATTGGGAATAAGGTTGGGCGCGGCGTCAGCACCCTGGGCAACCTCTACGCGGTGGAACAGGAGAATCGGGCGCTACGCGCTAAACTTTTGCGCTATAACGCGATGCGCTTGGAACTCAGCGAGGTGCTGGCAGACAACGGTCAGCTCCGGAGCCTGCTGGGATTGAAGCGGGCCCTGGGGGGGTGGAAATTGGAACCCGCCAGTGTCATCGCTCGGAGTCCCAGCACGTGGTTCGATACGGTGGTCGTGGACCGCGGCACGAGTTCAGGAGTGCGCCCGGGTCAGTCAGTCATCGTGCCCCAGGGCGTGGTTGGCCGAGTGGTAGGCGCCTCGGCGTCCACGGCCACGGTGATGTTGATTTTGGATCCCCGCTCCGGGGCTGGGGCCATTGATGCGCGCTCGCAAGCAGCAGGGGTGGTGAGTGGAGACAATCCAGTGAGCGGCCTGTTGACCTTTCAACTGTTTTCCCACCGTCCCCAAATCGATCCGGGTGATGCGGTGGTGACCTCCGGTTACAGCCAGTACTATCCCAAGGGGCTCTTAATCGGACAGGTGATCCGGGTAGCCAAGGCGCAATATGGGCTCACCGAAACCGCCACGGTCCGCCCCTCGGTGGACTTTAACAATTTGTCGCAGGTGATGATCGTGCTGAGCCACCCCGCCCAAGCCTCGGTCCCGCCGATTTTTGGGGGAGGCCGCAGCTGATGGCACCGCCGTATCGTCCCTTGTATTGGATTGTCCTCTTTGTGTTTGGCTTGCTGGTGCAGACGGCCCTGCTGCCGCAGGTATTCCCCATCGGATATGTGCCCAGCGTCATGGTTTCGCTGGTGGTGCTGTTGGCGCTGTATGAGTCGCCGCGCCGGGGACTCGGGTTGGGGATCATGGCCGGGGCGCTGACCGACCTCTTGGGCGGTCGGCTAATCGGCCTTAACACGGCTACCTACGGCCTCCTGGGGTATTATATCGCCAAATACCAAGAACGATTCAAACATGACCAAATATTTGTTCCCGGTCTCATTGGAGCCCTCAGTCAGTTGATTATGGCGCTTGCGCAATGGGGGATATTGAATGCGGTGGGCTATCGGTTGCCCTGGCAGGCCGTAACCGCCCCCTTGCCGTATTGGGTGCTCTTTGGATTGCTGTTTACGCCCGCGATGGGAGGAATTTTAGGAATCCGACCGGCTTCCCCTGCAAAACCGCGCAGGCATTGACCGTAGAGGGGAAAAAGCTCGGATGTTGGAAGAATTTGCTCAAGAAAACTTCCCGCTAGCCGGAAGAGATTGGCAGGAGTTCCGCAACGCAGGGAGAATCTGTAATATGCTGACATCGATCGAAGGAGGTGCGCCATGGGCCGACGCACCGCAAAACCGGCATCTGAACACCCGGTCGACGCCGTGCTCTCGCCGGCGGCGGTCGACAGCAACCTGCGGACGGGGTCGCCGGGCCGCGAGGATTGGGACTACGAGGCCCTGAGAAATCCGACGCTGTTGATCCGACGTACGTTGCGATCCGGGCAAAGGGTGATTTTTCGCGGCAACGTCGTGGTGGTGGGCGATGTGAACCCGGGGGCGGAAATTACCGCCGGGGGCGATATTATTGTGATGGGATGGTTGCGAGGGGTGGCCCATGCCGGCGCCTACGGGGATGAGCAGGCCATCGTGAGCGCATTTCGGTTGGAGCCAACCCAATTGCGCATCGCGCACTTGATTGCCCGGGCGCCGGACGACGTGGAGGAATCCGCGCCGGAAGTCCCGGAATTTGCCGAGGTACGGGAAGGGCACTTGGTGATCGACCAGTGGCAGGCGAATCAACTTGGGTCGCGGATGTAAGTCGGGTGTGAGGAGGAACTAGCGGCATGGGAGTAGCGATCGTCATCACGTCGGGCAAAGGGGGCGTGGGGAAAACGACGACGACCGCCAATATCGGAGCCGGATTGGCGCAAGCGGGGAGCAAGGTGGCCTTAATCGACGCGGACATCGGACTCAGAAACCTGGACGTAGTCATGGGGCTGGAGAACCGTATTGTCTACGATCTGGTGGATGTGGTCGAAGGTTTCGCCAAACTTAAGCATGCCCTCATCAAGGATAAGCGCTTCGAGAACTTGCACCTGCTGCCGGCGGCACAGACCCGCGATAAGACAGCGGTCAGCCCGGAGCAGATGAAGCACTTGGTGGAATCCATGAAGGAGGAGTTTGACTATGTTCTGATCGACTCGCCGGCCGGTATCGAGCAGGGGTTTCGCAATGCGGTGGCAGGAGCCGATAAGGCGCTGGTGGTGGCGACGCCAGAGGTGTCGTCGGTCCGTGATGCCGACCGGATTATCGGACTGCTGGAAGCCAACGAGAAGCATAAGCCGTCTTTGATCATCAACCGCATTCGCCCTAGCATGGTAAAGCGGGGGGACATGATGGATATCGACGACATGATTGAAATCTTGGCCATCGAACTGATTGGGGTGGTGCCCGAAGACGAGGCCATCGTGGTGTCCACCAATCGGGGCGAACCGGCCGTGATGAATGCCAACTCGCGCGCCGGCGAGGCGTACCGGCAAATTACTCGGCGGCTTAAGGGTGAGGACGTGCCTTTTGCCAAGATTGAAGAGGAATCTGGTCTCTTTAGCCGAATTCGTCGCATGATAGGAGGATTTAAGGGGTGAGCCGGGGAGGGCGCGCCATGTTTGATTTGTTCGCACGGGTATTCGGGCGCGAGGATGCGAGCAAAGATGTCGCTAAGGAACGGCTGCGCTTGGTCCTCGTCCACGATCGGGCTAGTCTTTCGCCGCAGGCGCTCGAGGAGTTGAAGAACGACTTGATGAACGTCATCTCAAAATATTTGGAGATTGACCAAGACGGGTTTCAGGTGGACTTTTCCCGCCATGAGGAAACGATGGCGTTGGTAGCCAATATCCCGGTGAGGAGCGTCAAGCGGCGTACGCTTTAAGACCTGGCCGGGATAAAGGGCGAAGCCGTAAGGGAGTGGCGCAAACTCTTTCGAATCGCATCCGCCCGGATTTGCGGTTATACTGGGAAGGAAGACTATCCGGGAGGAATGCTGCATGCGCGGTCGAAGTGTATGGCGCCAATTCGATTATGTCAGCCTGGCGATCATGCTCTTGATAGCCGGGCTGTCTATCCCTATTATCGCGGCCGGGGCAGCCCCGTACAGTCCGACGCCGTATTATTATGTCATGCGCCAGATGGCGTGGATCGGGCTCGGCGTAATCACGGTCTTTATCGTGGCAGCGATTCCTTACGAGAAGTTCAAAAAGTTGAGTCCCTTATTATATTTCGGTTCGCTGGCGATGCTGCTCTACGTGATGATCCTGGGACGGACCGCCCTTGGCGGGCAGCGCTGGATTCAGGTGGGGCCCTTTCAATTGCAACCGTCGGAGTTTGCCAAGATTGCGATTATCATCTCCTTCGCCACCTTGCTCGACAATCGCGGTTCGTTGACCCGCTGGCGCGATTTGATCGTGCCGCTGATTTACGTGGGCATCCCGATGCTCTTGATCCTGAAGCAACCCGACCTGGGGACGACGTTGGTGTTTATCGTCATTGCCGTCGGGATGTTGTACATGGCCGGAGTTCCCGGTTGGCGGCTCCTCCTGATCTTTGGCGGCGGCTTTGGCCTGATCGTGTTGTGGGTCTATCTGCATTTAACTTTGCACGTGCCCATTCCCATGCATCGGTACCAGTTGCAGCGGTTGTTGATCTTTCTCCATCCCGGCGCATCGCCTACGGTGGCCGGGTATAACGTGATTCAGTCGCGGATCGCCGTAGGTAGCGGCGGCCTTTTTGGCAGTGGCTTGTCGCTGACCCATTCGACCCAGCTGAGTTATTTGCCGGAGGCGTATACGGACTTTGTGTACGCCGTAGTGGGTGAGGAGCTCGGCTTCGTGGGGTGCGTCGCCCTGTTGTTTGTCTATTTGATCTTGGTGGCGCGCGCTGCCTACATTGCCGCTAAGGCGCGCGACCGGTATGGTATGCTGCTCGCTTCGGGATTCGCCTCCATGATTGCCTTTCACGTTCTGGAAGGGGCGGGCATGGCGACCGGCCTCATGCCGGTTGCCGGCGTGCCGCTGCCCTTTTTGAGTTACGGGGGCTCGGCCTTTTTGACCGACTCGGCGGGCATCGGTTTGCTGGTCAACGTGTATATGCGCCGGCATCAAGCGCTTACCGCCGGGGCGAGCACATCGGTGGGCGCGTTTTCCAAGGAGAACGCGTCGTAACGTCTTAAAAGGGCTAAGGGGGGCATGAATTCTTTAGCGGGCGGCTAGCCAGACAAACGCGGGAAGGCCGGTTGCCCGTCTGCGGGCGGGGCGTATTCGTTACGTCAATCTACGGAGGACCTACCTGGTGCATCGGCCAATTCGGATTCCCGTGAGTGCGTTTGACCACCGCTGGTTCTCGGTGATTAACGGGTGGACTGCAATCAGCCCGTGGCTTAACGCCGTGGTTCGGGTGGGGACCGTCTGGGCCCCCGAGGTGTGGCTGGTCGTGCTGGTGATGATCTGGCTTTGGCCGCCGCGCGTGCAGAATAGCGCCCGGCGGGCCGCGGTCTACGCGGCAGTGGCGGGGATGCTGGCGCTTGCCATCAATGTCGCGATCGGCCATTTTTACTTCCGGCCGCGGCCTTTTGTTAGCCACCCGCATGCCCTGCACCGGTTGCTGGCCGGTCCGGCCCATGCTCGGGACCCGGGCTTTCCCAGCGACCATGCGGCCGGCAGTTTCGGCGTCGCCACGGCGCTGTTTTACACCCGCCGCCGGGCGGCGCTCTGGGCTTTGGGATATGGCGCACTGGTTGCGTGCTCGCGGGTGTTTGCGGGCTTGCACTGGCCGACGGATGTGCTGGCCGGTGCGGCGATTGGCTTGGTTACCGGGCTTTTGGTCTTGAGTGGACGCAGTCTGCTCGAAGGGTTGGTGTTATGGCTCTACCGAGTATTTGGCATTCGTCCCCAGCCTCGCCGCCGATATGGTTGGTGGCGGTCGGAGGAGTGATCGTAGCATTATGCATTCGGTGCTGGTGATGGTGTTGGGCATTAACGGATCCGTCTTGTTGGCCATTTTTTTAGAGTTGTCGCGTATCGAAAAGCGGTTGGCGCACCTCGAACAGCGGCCGAGCCGGCGAAAGGCCCCCCACCGGTAACTGCGGTCATAGCGCAAAATAGCGCAACGGTTGGCTTGACCTCGCTAGGTTGGTCCGCCAAAATATCTGGCATGCGTTCGTCGGCTCGGTCATAGGCTTGTCTCGAAAGCGGGGGAAGCCGATGCCGGATTCGGAAACTGCTGCTTGGCATCGATGGGCGCGAGCGGCGGTCAGGTTCGTGGTTGCCTTCATGGTCTTTTTCGGTCTGAAGGCGCTCGGGAGTGCGCGCCGACCGCTGCTGCAGGCGGTGGCGACGAAGGCGGGTACGTGGAGCCGCGTTTCAACCTTTGGCCCGTTGGCGGGACCGATGCCGCGCTGGTTTGACTTTCCGCGGAGAGAATCCGGTCCGGTGCGGCGGCCGACGAACCGCCTTTGGGTACGGGAAAATTTCGGCTGGCACACCCACGGGACGCGGGCCTGGTTTGTGCCTGGGGTGGTGGTGCAAACGGCGGCGGGGGGCAGAGTGGAGAGCCTGCGGGGCGGACAGGTGTCTCGGGTGCGGCGGACAGCCGCGGGCTGGGCGGTCACCATGCAAGTTGCTCCGGGGTTGAGGTTGGCCCTGTCCGGGCTGGCGGGGGTGCGACTACAGACGGGTACGCGAATTCGACCAGGGGCCGTGGTCGGTACGGCAGGAACGCATCCATTCACCGTGCAAGCGTGGGATCAGGGGTACCCGGTCAACCCGCACCTGGCTCACGTATGGATACGGGTCAAGATCCCGGAAGGAGCGGGATAGGATGCCGAGGCGGCGATGGCTGCCAACCATCTACGTGCATCCGGTCTTCTTTGCGGTCCTCGCTGCTTACGCGCTCGGTGGCCATCTGACGCAAGCCATCCTGGCCTTCCTCGCGATCAGTCTGCACGAGTTGACGCACGCGGTGGTCGCCGAAGGCTACGGACTGGACGTGGAACGCCTGGAATTGTGGCCGTTTGGCGGTGTCGCCAGGGTGCACGGGCTGGGGAGCCAAGATCCCGAGGTTGAGGTTATCGTTGCGGTGGCGGGACCGGTTCAGAATTTTCTGCTGGCAGCCATCCTGTGGGCTTTACAAGGGGCCTGGGGATTGGATGCGCCGCTGGTGCATGCGTTTATTGCGATCAATCTTGGGCTGGGAGCGCTGAATCTGCTTCCGGCGGAACCCTTGGACGGCGGACGGCTGGCCCGCGTGTACCTGGCGCGCCGCCTGGGCCGCCGGCGCGCCGAAGACTTGGTCCGCCGGGCGGGGAGATGGCTCGCCGGGGGAATGGTTGCCCTTTGCCTGATAGGGCTTGCCTTCGGTCGCATTTGGCTGGAGCCGGCCATGTTGGCTGGATTTCTTTATTGGGCAAGTCACCGCAGAGAACGCCAGTCGGGGTACTGGATGATTCGGGATTTGGCTATCCGTCCGCTCAGATTCTTGCGACGGCCGATTTGGCCGCTCGATGATTTAGCGGTTCGGGAAACGACTCCGATCGGGCAGGTGATGGCGGTGATGCGGCCTATGCATTACCATCGGGTGTCCGTGCTGGATGGAGAATTTCGCCGCCTAGGCATGCTTTACGAGGACGACCTGGTGTCCGCGTTCGGCCGCCTCGGACCAGAGGTTCCCGTTGGCGACCTGCTGAGCGCGCGTTGACGAACTCTCCCTGATTCTTTATCATGGGACCATGGGCAGGCGTTGGCGTGTCCGGCTATTATATTCAGAATCCTCGGGAAAGGAGATCAGGCATGACGCGGCGCAATCGTCGCCGTTGGGGGATTCTTCCGGCCGAAACGGCCTCACAGGCCAATCAGGAGTCCGGCGCCGAATCCCCGGAAGATCAGGCGGGGCTACTCCCCGATCCTTCCGTGCCGGAACCGAAGGTCTTCAAAGAGATTTTAGTCAATTTTGGCGCCAGGGAAAGCCGACTCGCGATTTTGGAGGATGGCCAACTGGTGGAATTTTACACAGAACGGGCTGAGGAAGATCAAGCCGTTGGCAACATCTACAAGGGGAGAGTGGAAAATGTCCTGCCCGGCATGCGGGCGGCATTCGTGAATTTAGGACAGGAAAAGAACGCATTTTTGTATGTGGATGATGCCCACGCCGAGGAGCGGGACCATCACCGCAACCGGGCCATTCAAGACGTGGTGAGGGTGGGACAAGAGGTCATCGTGCAGGTGTCCAAAGAGCCGATTGGGTCTAAAGGTGCCCGGGTGACGACCAACGTGAGCCTGCCGGGACGGTATTTGGTGTTGACCCCCTACGTGGAAACGGTGGGGGTGTCGCGGCGGATTACCCGCGAGGCGGAGCGCGAACGGCTGCGGACGCTGGCTGAGCGTTTGCGCCCGCGACAGATGGGGATCATCGTGCGAACGGTGGCGGAGGGGGTTCCAGAACATACCCTTATCCGCGACTTGGCCTATCTGCGCCGGTTGTGGAATCGAATCAAGGCTAAGGCGCGGACGGTCCAGGCGCCTGCGCTGCTGCATCGGGAAGCGAGCTTGGTATTTCGTACCATCCGGGATCACTTCGACGAGTCGGTGGACCGATTTGTGGTGGATGATCCCCAGGCGTTTCAACGAGCCCGGGAAATCGCCGCCACGTTGTCGCCCAAGTTGAAGCAGCGCATCCATCTCTATTCAGCCAGCATTCCCCTCTTTGAGGCGCGGGGCACCGAAGCCGAACTTGACCGGGCCTTGAAGCGCCGGGTGTGGCTGAAATGCGGCGGCTATCTTGTGGTCGACGAGACAGAGGCCTTGACGGTCATTGATGTCAACACGGGAAAGAATGTGGGGACCACCGATCTTTCGGACACCGTGTTGAATACCAACAAGGAGGCGGCGGTGGAAATAGCGCGGCAAATGCGGCTGCGCGACCTCAGCGGCATCATCATCGTCGACTTTATCGACATGGAAGGTGAGGCGGATGAATCCGACCTGGTGAAAACCCTGCACGGAGCCCTCAAGAGCGATCGCACCCGGGTCACGGTGCTGGGCATGACGCGGCTCGGCCTGTTGGAGATGACGCGTAAGAAGGTCCGCGAGTCCCTGTTGAGTCAGATGACACGGGTCTGCCCGACCTGCGAGGGGCGGGGGCATATTCTGGCGGAAGAGGTGATTGCCCGCCGGTTGCGTCAACGGATTATTGACCGGCTCCGGGAATCGGACGCCGAGGCGATCTTGGCTGAAGCCCATCCTCAAATTGCGGCCCATTTGATTGGGCCGGGAGGAGCCAATCTCAAAGAATTGGAACGTGAGTCCCGGCGCTCGGTCTTTATTCGGGGGTCCATCGAATGTGCCGTGGATGAGCTCAAAATTTGCAAGATCGGTACCCGGTCCGCCGTAGAGGAATTGGCTTTGCCGGTGCGCGAGGGCATGCAGCTGGAGGTGCTAGTCGAGGAGCGGCATCAGACCAATACCAAGGACGGAATTTGCCGACTCGCGGGCTACGTGATCGATATTCAAGATGCGGGCAGCCGGGTGGGCGACCGCATTGCCATCGAAATCCAACGCGTTTTTCGGACCTTTGCCACGGCGCGCATCGTTCCCGCCGCACAAGGGGAGGGACATGCCTCCGTAGAAGAGGAAAAAACGCATGCCGTTTGACAAGGAGAGGGAGAGTGTGCTAGTTTTGATCGGTAAAACGCCCAAGATAGACTGAGAGATCTGTGCCTCGGGTGGCCGCCCGCCAGTTGGTTATGCGGCGCCAGGAGCCTAACGTCCGTCAGCCTTTATGGTGGGGGGGAGCGAGGCCATTCGGCGGCTTGGCCGCGGTGTGAATGCTTGCTTCCGGGCGGGGCACGGAGTTTCGCTCGCGCATGGGCGGAAGGGTACCGGAATGTGGGTTCGGCCGGCATGGACGAGGAGGTTCTGAGGTGTACGCAGTGATGGAAACCGGCGGTCATCAATACCGGGTGTCTCCCGGGGAGGAATTGCTGGTGGAGAAGGTGGCCGGCGATCCGGGTTCCGAGGTTAGCCTGGCTGAGGTATTGATGGTCGTCAAGGATTCGGGGGATGTCCTCGTCGGCACCCCGTATGTCGCGGGGGCATGCGCCGTGGCCACGGTGGTGGGACAGGAACGCGGGCCGAAGATTTTGGTGTTTAAATATAAACCCAAGAGCAATTATCGGCGGCGGCGCGGCCACCGCCAGGACCTGACTCGGATTCGGGTCGAGCGCATCGAGCTGGTCGATACCGCCGACGCGTGATCCGAGTCACCGTGTGGAGGCGGCCAGACGGCCGTTGCTGCCGCCTTCGGGTCCAGGGCCACGCTGACGCAGGGCGGTATGGTGAAGACGTGGTTTGTGCAGGGGTCAGCGCTTTGGTGGAGACCTTGGCATTGGCGTGGCAGCGGACTGCGGTCGGAGCGAGTAGGGTTCGGGTAGAAACGGGATTTGCGGACTTCCGATTGACGGATGGGTCGGGAACTCAGCAAAAAGAAGCAGAAGAAAAAGAGCAAGCGATTGCCCTGCAGATTATCGTTGACGGGTTGGAGGATTTGGCGAAGACCCATCAACGGTTTGTGCGGTGGGAAGAACAGCACCTGTCCGACAGGGCGGCGGATCGCCGGGATGGATGAGGGAACAGGCGTTGAACCTCGGATGAGGATTCCCCGGTCCGGGCGGTGGGGGCTATTTCTGGATTCCTTCTTAACCGTTGGTCTTCGTGAAGGAGGTGAAAAGGGCGATGCGACTTCAGTTGTTTGCTCACAAGAAAGGCGGCGGCAGTTCCCGCAATGGACGCGATTCTAAGCCGAAAATGCTGGGTGTCAAGCGACACCAGGGCCAGTGGGTGACCGCGGGCAGCATCATTGTCCGCCAGCGAGGCACGGAATTTCACCCCGGTAAGAACGTCGGATTGGGACGGGATTACACCTTGTTTGCGAAAGTTGACGGTCGGGTGAACTTTGTGCAGCGTTCCCATAAGCGCAAGGAAATAGACATCGTACCCGTGAGTGAAACGGAACTCGGGTGACTCCCGGACCCAAAAATCCGGTTAGGCCCCAGGTGTTGGGCTGGGTACTGGTGGTAGGTTTGGGGTCGGGGAGCTATTGGGCTCCCCGACCTTGGCGTATCATGCTGTTGGGGCTTTTGGTGCTGATCCTGACGGGCATTTATCGGTGGCGGGCGCGCCGGGATACGGTGTGGATCTTGCGGCGACTTAGACACCGGCAAGCGAATCAATTGCAGGTGATTCAAGGCTGGATGCAGCTGAACCGGAGCGACCGAGCGGCAGAACAAGTGGCTGAGGTCATCGCTCGGCTGGGAGAAGAGGGGCAGTGGTACCGGGACCTCCCGCTGTCGTGGCTCTATACGGTGCTGATTGTGGATATGTTGGCCGAATCAAAGGGCATTCGTTGTCAGTGGCATATTGCGGGGGAACCCGGATCCCTGGCTCGTCTGCGCTTTCGGGTGGTCGCGATGCGGGCTATGGCCTGCGCCGGGTCGGCCCTCGATATTCACCTCAATCCCCGGGGATTCGCTCTCTCGTTGCCCGACCCAAAATCGGTTCCGAGACGGAATTGGGGGGTTACGACCTGGACGCAGGGCGATACTATGGTTATGTTGTGGCGTTCGCGGACGGGCAAGCGGTAGGCGGAGTCGAAGACTCGGCGGGGAGGATAGACCTGGGAAATGTTCGTCGACGAGGCACGCATTTATGTCGAAGGCGGGCGCGGCGGAGATGGGGCCGTGAGCTTCCGGCGGGAGAAGTTTGTCCCCAACGGCGGGCCGGACGGGGGAGATGGCGGACGGGGCGGAGACGTCGTGTTCGTCGTGGATAGCGGATTGAGAACCTTGATGGATTTTCGCCACCAGCGCCATTACCGGGCTCCCGCCGGCAAGCCGGGCGGCACCAACAATCGGTATGGGGCCGGCGGTGAGGACATCGTCATCCGGGTGCCTCCCGGGACCCTGATTTTCAGCGACGAGGATGGGCAACTGCTTGCCGATTTGGTGGACCCGGAAGTACGTCGGGTGATTGCGCGGGGGGGCCGCGGGGGGCGGGGAAACCACCATTTTGCGAGTTCTGTACACCGCGTTCCCCGGATCGCTGAGCGGGGCCAGCCCGGAGAAAGCCGCTGGGTTCGGCTTGAACTGAACCTATTGGCCGATGTGGGCCTGGTGGGGTTTCCCAACGCGGGCAAGTCGACGTTGATCAGCCGGGTCTCCTCGGCCAGGCCGCGTATCGCCGACTATCCCTTTACAACCCTGGTGCCGAATCTGGGAGTCGTTGCCGATTACGGGGAGGCGTTTGTGATCGCCGACGTTCCCGGATTAATTGAGGGGGCCCATGAGGGATCGGGGCTCGGCGACACGTTCTTGCGGCACCTCACGCGCACCCGGGTGCTGGTGCAACTGGTCGACGGGAGTCCCCTGACAGGGCGGGACCCCGTCGACGACTACCGGGTGATCGAGTACGAACTGGCTGCGTTTTCTCCTGAGTTGGCGCGCCGTCCGCGACTGGTGGTGGTCAATAAGATGGATGTCGAAGGGTCCCAAGAGCGTCTGCAGCGGCTTGTGAAGGCCATTTCGCCGGTTACCGTGTATCCGCTGTCGGCGGCGACGGGCCAGGGGCTGCCGGATTTGATGTGGACGCTGCGCGAACTGCTTGACCGCACGCCGATGCCCGCGGCCTCTCAGGGGCCACCCGTGATGCGCCCCGCCGTGCACGGGATCGAGGTGGTGGCAGAGGATGTGGCAGTCCGCCTGATTGGTGACGTGGAACAGCGGGCGGCGATGACCTTTTGGGGCAATTCCGAAGCCGAGGAGTATTTTTGTGAATATCTTCGGCGTCGCGGCGTGCCCGGCCTGCTGCAACGCCGGCAGATCGCGGACCCGACGGAGATTTTGATTGGTGAGGGCAAGTTGCTATGGAAAGACGGCGAGCTGACCGTCACGGAGCGATGAATATCACAGAAATTTCTCTGGTCAGCAGGATTTGAAGGGGTTATCGCGAATATAGCTCAAATGGGTAAAGTACGTCGAGCCGTTGGGCTCATGGGGGGAACGTTTAACCCGATTCATTATGGTCACCTGGTTACTGCTGAGGCTGCCCGGGACGCGTTTCAGTTAGATCGCGTGATATTTATTCCCGCGGGTCAGCCGCCGCATAAGACGGAAAAGTATGTGGCGGCTGCTAACCATCGCTACCTAATGACTTTTCTAGCTATCGCCCCGAACGTACATTTTGAAATTTCCCAAGTTGAAATCGATCGGAACGGCCCTTCGTATACCAGCGAGACATTGAAGTACTTTTATACCTTGGACCCGACCGTAGAGTGGTACTTTATCACCGGTGCCGATGCGATTGTGGAAATCGCATCGTGGCACTCGCCGGACAATATTTTGCGATACGCACACCTCATTGCTGCCAGTCGGCCAGGTTATGCGTTCCCTCGGCTGAAGGCGCTTGCCCAAGAAATTGGCGGAGGAGAAGGGCGTCACCAGGTCCATCAATTGGAAGTGCCGGCGCTAGCCATATCGTCGAGTGACATCCGCGAACGCTTGCGCAACGGGCTGTCCATTAAGTACCTGGTTCCGGAGGCGGTGGAGCAGTATATCAATAAGCAGCACTTGTACGCCGAAGGGGCGATGCAGCGCACATAGCGCATGGTAAAGCGATCAATACTAACGTCAGCGGTGTCCCGGCTTCACGGTCCCTGTCTAGTCCTTGGTAGCGGATTTAGATTGACGCGTCCGGTCGCCTGGGTCCCTGACCAGGTAGTGCAGTTTCAGGGAGGAGTGGACCAGTTGTCAAAGACGTTGTACGTCGGAAATCTGCCTTGGTCGATGACGGAAGAGGAACTCGCACAGGCCTTTAGTGCCCATGCTCAAGTCCTTAACGCACGGATTATTACTGACCGGGAAACGGGCCGGTCCCGGGGCTTCGGCTTTGTTGAGGTGGAGGATGACGACGTAGAGCAGGCGGTCGAGGCGATGAACGGAACCCAGCTCAACGGACGCGACATTGTCGTGAACGAGGCGCGGCCGCGACAAAATCGATATTAGGCCAAAAGATCTTGCCCCCCGTGTGATCGGGGGGCTTTGTCGCGCTTATTTCGCGATACAATAAGCGGTGAGGTGATCCCGCTGGAGGTTTGGGCCCTGTATGAGAGATTTTACCGGTTATCCTTTTACCGCCGTCGTCATATTCTGCGGGTGACCGCGGTGTTGGAAGGTTTGGCCAAACGCCACGGGTTGGATGAGCATTTGTCGCGGTGGGCCGGCTTTGGCCACGACTTGGCAAGGGAATGCAGTCGGCCCCACTTGCTGGCCGAGGCCAAGCGGTTAGGCGTGAGGGTGGGGCCGGTTGACGAGGAAGAACCCCTATTATTGCATGGTCCGGTGGCCGCCGCGTGGCTGAAGGCGGCGGGAGCGGGGGATGAATCGGTATGGCAGGCGATTTCGCTCCACACGACCGCCGGACCGCGAATGACCGCCTTGGCCAAGGCCCTCTATATCGCCGACGGCGTGGAGCCGGGCCGGCACTACAGCGATCGGCAGCGGCTATGGGAGCGATCCTTGGAGGACTTGGAGGATGGCTTCCGCGCAGTGTTGGAATCCAGTGTGCACTATATCCGAGAGCGCGGCTTGACGCTGCATCCCGATACTCGGTTGGCCCTGGACGAGGTCATTGGCGCGAGCCGGGACCAGGTGGCGGGATATGCCGGCCAGCAGCACGGATTCGACAATCACGTTTCTTGATGGAGGTATGGCCTACGACGGATGCGTTAACGATGGCGAAAACCGTTCGCGAAACCTTGTGGCAACACAAGGGCGAACGCGTGATCATTATGGATATGCGCGAAATCACGCTGATTGCCGATTACTTTGTGATTGCTTCTGCGAACAACCCGACCCAGGTCAGTGCGCTGGCGGACCATACGGAAGCGGCGATGGCGAAAATGGGGGCGACGCGATTGAATCCGGGCCGCCGCAACCAGGCGCATTGGATTTTGATGGATTACGGTACCGTAGTGGTTCATATCTTCACCGAAGACGAACGGCAATATTACAATTTGGAACGCTTTTGGGGCGACGCCGATATTGTCCCTGACATACCGCGGTCCAAAGAGGCCTAAGTCGACGTGTTCCGGTCCGACGTGGGATACCAGACGATGTTCGGATTTTTTTCGGCGAGCCACCGCAGCGTGAACTCATCGGGCAACAACGCCACTAAGCGCTGTTCGTGGTCGCGGACGAGCCGTGAACCGTGGCTGAGCTGAACGGAGTCGACCGAGTCGACCGACAACCAACGGGCGTATTGATAGGGCAAAAAGGTTTTGCCCAGGGAAACCCCGTACTCGTTTTGCATTCGGTATTCGAACACCTCGAATTGGAGGCGCCCGACGAAGCCGAGAAGGATGTCCTCGGTACGGTTAACGCCACGGAAGACCTGGACGGCCCCTTCCTCCGCCAGTTGGTGCAGGCCCTTGTGAAAGGCTTTATATTTACCCGTGTCGGTGATTAGGACCTCGACAAACTGCTCGGGCGAGAATTGCGGCAATGGCGCGTAGGACAGCAGATGGTGGGAGGACAACGTGTCGCCAATACGGAAATATCCCGGATCGAAGAGCCCAATAATATCGCCCGGATAGGCGGTCTCAAGCAAGGCCCGATCTTGGGCAAAAACCTGTTGCGGTTGCGAGAGGGCAATCGAGCGATTGAGGCGGACATGGCGCACCGTCATCGCCCGTTGAAAGCGTCCGCTGACCACCCGCAGGAAGGCCATGCGATCGCGATGGGCTGGATTCATATTAGCCTGAATTTTGAAAATAAAGCCAGAAAAATTTTCTTGATCGGGTGGCTGCGGCCCCTGATCCGAGATGCGCGGGCCGGGTGGCGGGGCCATCGCCAGGAAGTGGTCCAGAAAGGAGCGTACCCCAAAATTGACCATGGCACTGCCGAAAAACACGGGCGTGAGTTCTCCACGGGCCACGGCCGAGCCGTCGAAGGGTTCTCCGGCTTCGTCGAGCAGTTCCAAGGCGTCGCGCAAGCTTGGGTCAGGGGGCGGCACGTCGCGCAGCGGACCTTCCGGATATGGCTCCCACCGTTGGCGCAAGCGGTCATACAATCCCCGAAAATCGGTCCCCATGCCGAGCGGCCAGTGCACAGGGTATACATTGAGCCCCAATACCGACTCGATCTCCTGCAATAGGGTAAACGGACTGAGACCGTCACGGTCCCATTTGTTGATAAAGGTGAAAATGGGAATCTGTCGCTGGCGGCAGACCTGGAATAGCTTCAAGGTTTGTGCCTCGATGCCGCGTGCGGCGTCGATTAACATAACCGCGCTGTCTGCCGCGGTCAGGGTGCGATAGGTGTCCTCGCTGAAATCCTCATGGCCCGGGGTATCCAACAGGTTGACGTGATAGCCTCCGTACTCAAACTCTAGCACCGTCGACGTCACCGAAATTCCCCGCTTGCGCTCGATTGCCATCCAATCGGACGTCGCCTGGCGCCGCAGGCGCTTGCCTTTAACCATACCGGCTTGATGGATGGCTCCGGCGAACAGGAGCAATTTTTCGGTGAGCGTTGTCTTGCCCGCATCCGGGTGCGAGATAATCGCGAAGGTGCGGCGTCGCTGGATGGCCTCCCGGAGGCTTTCAACGGTGGTGGATGGCATGGACGGGATGGTTCCTCTCGTAAGATATTCTGCAACAGGCGTTGGCGCAACACGGCGGTCCATCAGCTAACAGGGTAGCATACCTGGCGGCCGATGAAAAGGCTGAGCTGGGTCCCGGCCAGGGCTACGGCAAAGTTCTGGCAACCCGCATGGTTGATGGATATTAATAAATAGTGGACAGCCTCTTTTCACAGGTATATCATTGGATTATGAAACCAGAAACTTCCGTGATATCGGTTCCTATACGGGAGATCACCATCCGCCTGGTGGCGCCCGACGAAGTCGCGCGCTGGCAGGAGTTGATGGCACGCCATGATTATTTAGGGTTTCCCGGTTTCGTCGGGGAGCGCCTGTATCAAGTCGCGGAGTGGAACGGCCAGTGGGTCGCGTTACTCGGATGGACGGCTGCCGCCTATCGGTGCCGTGCTCGGGACGCC
>JAJZZH010000010.1 GCA_021797675.1 Bacillota bacterium
GCACCTTACGCCGGTGCGGTGAGATCATGCCGTTGTTCGTCCGTGATTAGCGGCTTGGCGTATCGCCAAGCGGGCTTCAGTATGGCGTCCATCGATATTTCCCCATCAATTTATCCCTGGCATTAGACCTAATAGTCTGACTACGATATGGTATTCGTAATTGTTTCGTCTGACAACGGACTTACGTCGTCGTGTACTAGCAGCCAAATCTGGATACTCCTGGGACCGCCCGCATCGCACACCAAATGCCATCGGGATGACCATGCTGGTGATCGTCCGCGATTGATGTCTTCGCGTATCGCCAACAGGACTGCCGTATGGTATCCGGCGGTATCTCCCCACCCAGTTGTCCGTGATGCGAGAGGGAATCTCATGGTATTCGTAGGCGTTTCCTCTCGAACTCACGTCCATCATGGGGGAGAAGATCGTCGTCGCACTGTCCGATAGGAGCTGCGTCCTGCCTGCGGGCAGGCGTTTGTTATGGGGTCGAGGAGACGGGCATTGCATTTACGCTGTGGTGCCTTGACAAGGGATCGGCGATGTCATAAGCTACGAGTTGTCAAGCTGCGCGCTTGACAGCTCGGAGGCTGTATGGAAAAGCGGGGACATCTTGACGCTTCTTTGCTGTTTGACTGGTACGGCGAACTGCTGACAGACCGGCAACGTCGAATTTGGCGCCTGTATTGGCTGGAAGATTGGTCGTTGTCCGAAATTAGTCAAGCGGAAGGAATCAGTCGAGCGGCGGTCTACGACGGGCTCGAACGAGTCAAGGGGTTGCTTGCCGATTACGAGGCCAAGCTTGGCCTGGTCGCGGCCTGGCAGCGGCGCCGGCAAGCGTTTTCGGCGTTACGGGCGGCTTTGCAGGCGTCAGCGGACTCGGCGGACCTGCGCCAAGTGTGGGCGGCTTACGAACGGATGGCAGCGGAGGAGGGGCTTTCAGATGTTTGATAATCTGGCCGGCAAATTGGAGGCGGCATTTCGGCGGCTTCGAAAAAAAGGGGTTCTTTCCGCGGCAGACGTACGTGAGACGCTCCGTGAGGTGCGCATGGCGCTGCTGGAGGCTGACGTTAATTTTAAGGTGGTGCGGGACTTCCTGACCAAGGTGGAAGCGCGCGCGGTCGGTCAAGAGGTCCTCGCCAGCCTGACCCCTGGTCAGGAAGTCATTCGCGTGGTTCGTGACGAGCTGAGTGAATTAATGGGAGGGCAGCCGTCACGCGTGACCATGGCGTCCCATCCTCCCACGGTCATCTATTTGGTAGGCTTGCAAGGCGCCGGCAAGACGACGACGGCGGCCAAGCTGGCGGCGATGTTGCGACGGCAGGGACGTCAGCCGCTGCTGGTGGCGGCCGACGTCTACCGGCCGGCCGCCTATGAACAACTGGCCACCTTGGGCCGGCAGATCGATATTCCTGTCTACTATAATCCGGGCGCCACACCGGTGGAACTTGCGGAACAAGGCGTCGAGCGCACACGCAAGTTGGCCCGGGACGTCATGATTATAGACACGGCGGGCCGTCTGCACATTGATCAGGCCCTGATGGCCGAACTCTTGGCCATGCAGTCGAAGGTGCCGGGACACGAAATCCTGTTGACGGTCGATGCGGCCACCGGTCAAGATGCCGTGCGCGTGACCCAAAGCTTCCAAGCCCAGCTGCCGCTGACGGGTGTGATATTGACCAAGTTGGACGGGGATGCTCGCGGCGGAGCGGCGTTGTCGATTCGCTCGGTCACCGGTTTAACGATTAAACTGGCCACTAACGGGGAAAAGTTGGACGCGATCGAGCCGTTTCAGCCGGACCGGATTGCTTCGCGTATCCTCGGCATGGGTGACGTCTTGAGCCTGATCGAGAAGGCGGAGGCGACCTTGGATCGGGACGAAACTGCCGACTTGGCTCAGCGGTTGGAGCAAGGGGATTTTACCCTCGAAGATTTTCGCGGCATGCTGCGACAAGTGAAGCGGCTAGGACCGTTATCCAAAGTGATGGAAATGCTCCCGGGGATGAAGGGACTGGCCCAACTCAAAGATCGGGTTGACGACCACAGTCTGGTACGCACCGAAGCCATCTTGAGCTCGATGACCGTGAGCGAGCGCAGGAGACCGTCAATCATCGATGGCAGCCGGCGTTTGCGAATTGCGCACGGGAGTGGCACCACCGTCCAAGAAGTCAATCGACTGTTAAAGCAGTTCCGCGAGATGCAAAAAATGTTCCGGCAGTTGCGCGGTATGCGCAAGGGAAAAGGGGGACTTCCTAAGTTTCCGTTTCCGCCCATGCCCGAAGGTTGATCGCTGGTCGACATGAGGGCGATCGAGAGGACCCAACGACGAGGAGGATGTTAAAAGATCTATGGTGAAAATTCGATTGCGCCGGATGGGAGCGAAAAAGCGCCCTTTCTACCGACTGGTGGTGGCGGATGCACGTTCGCCGCGAGACGGCAGGTTTATTGATGAGATTGGGTATTATGATCCTACCCGCGATCCTGCGGTCGTGAAGGTCGACGCCGAAAAGGCGATGCGTTGGATTCAAAATGGTGCCCAGCCGACTGACACGGCGCGTTCGCTTTTGCGCCAAGCGGGCGTCCTGCGACAGCTTCACGATGCTCGGCGGGTGCCCGCTGCCCCCTCCGACGATGCCCAATGAACCCGAGCACGTCGTGGTCGGGGAGATCACGTCGCCCTTCGGCGTTCGGGGGGCGGTCCGGGTCTGGCCTACGACGGATTTTCCTGAACGACTGACCACGCTTCGGCGCATCTGGTTGGACCGCGTCGACGGACCGGGATGGGACGTGGTCGAATTGGTCTGGTCGGGGCGGACGGCCGTGCTCCAGTTGGCGGCGGTGGCCACGCGCGAGCAGGCCGAGGCATTGCGAGGACGCTCTGTCGTGGTGCCGCGGGCATCGTTGCCCGCATTGCCCGCGGACACGTACTACTGGCACCAACTCCTCCATTTGGCCGTGGTGGACGATGAAAGCGGCCGTAGCATTGGCCGGGTGGCTCACGTACATCGGCGCGGCGGCGCCCACGATTTCCTCGAAGTGGAGCGGTTGGACGGCCCGGCGTTTTGGGTGCCCGTGGTGCGTCCGATCGTGGCCGCGGTCGATTTGGATGCGGGGACGATCCGCGTAAGTTTGCCCGAGGGCTTGGAGGAGCTAGACTGAATTGGTGTTGCAAATACTTACCCTGTTTCCGGAAATGCTGTCGGGTTTTGCAGACCATAGTATGTTGAAACGAGCCCAAGAGCGGGCTGGAGTCGAGATTCGGCTGGTGGGGCTTAGATCCTTCGGCGTGGGGACGCACCGCACCACCGACGATTATCCCTTCGGTGGCGGGCCGGGAATGATCCTGCGCGCGGACGTCGTGGTTCCGGCCGTGGAGTGGGCCATGATGCACCACAAAGTGCCCGCCACCGTGCTATGGACCTCTCCCCAGGGACGGCGGCTGGATCAGGATTGGTGCCGTGAGTTAGCGCGCCTGGAGCACATTATCATCGTGGCTGGCCATTATGAGGGTATCGACGAACGAGCGCGGGAAATTGTCGGCGGGACAGAAGTTTCGATAGGCGATTATGTGCTGACGGGAGGAGAGTTGCCCGCCATGGTGCTGGTCGATGCAATTACCCGTCTGCAACCGGAAGTGTTGGGCGCCGAAAACGGAGCGGCGGAGGACTCTTTCGGAGAGGCTGGCGGATGGCTGGAGGGGCCGCAGTACACCCGGCCGGAGGCGTATCGGTCGAGGGCAGTGCCCGCGGTGCTGCTCTCCGGGCATCACCAGAAAATCCGCGAATGGCGGGAGGCCCAAGGCTTGGAGCGAACCAAGCGGAGGCGCCCGGATTTGCTTGGTGGCCAAATAGACGGGTGAGGCCAACAATGCTATAATTTTCAGGATCTTGAAGGAGGAAGCGGGCGTGGACTACGTTGGATTGATCGAAGAAGAACAGAAACGGAGCGATATACCGCCATTTCGTCCGGGGGACACGGTGCGGGTGGCGGTCATCGTGCGAGAGGGAAACCGTGAGCGACCGCAACAATTTGAAGGGGTTGTGATCGCCAAGCGGGGGGTGGGCTTGTCGAAGACGTTTACCGTGCGCCGACTCAGCTACGGAGTTGGCGTGGAGCGTACCTTTCTGCTGCATTCACCGCGGCTGGCGCAGATTGAGGTGTTGCGGCGCGGCAAGGTGCGCAGAGCTAAATTGTACTATCTCAGGAACCTTCGGGGCAAGGCGGCGCGTATTCGGGAACGGCGGTAAGGCGGTAATGCGGAGGGCACCGGTTACGGTGTCTTCTTGTTTAAGGCGCGCGCGTGCCCAAAAGGGGGTAATGATGAACCAGCGGCAAGAGACCGAAAAGCGAGTCAGCAAACAGCGATCAGCGTGGCGCGAAATCGTTGAAACTGTCGCCCTGGCGTTGGTGTTAGCGTTCCTGATTCGGACGTTTGTGCTGGAATCTTTTCAGGTAAACGGCACCTCGATGTTGCCCACTTTGCACAATGGTGACCGAGTTCTGGTGAACAAATTCATCTATGATTTCACTTCACCCAAGACCGGGCAGATCATTGTGTTTAAGTCCCCGGTGATTCCCACCCAGGATTGGATCAAGCGCGTGATTGGCGTGCCGGGAGACACGATTGCGGTCAGGCACAACGTGGTGTACATCAATGGCCGGCGTTATCCTGAGCCGTTTTTGAAATATCGACAGTCGGTCAACGTGCCGCCCACCAAAATCCCCCCGGGCTATTTGTGGGTCGAGGGCGACAATCGTCCCCGGAGTTACGACAGTCGTTTGTTCGGCTTGTTGCCGATGAAAAACGTGCGTGGCCAAGCGTTTCTGATTTGGTGGCCACCGGCGGATATGCGTTGGCTGGGGTGAAGCCATGGAGCAATGGTATCCGGGTCACATGGTGGCTACCCAGCGTAATATCCGAGAATTGGCGCCTTATGTGGGCGCATTCCTCGAAGTCGTCGATGCCCGTGCCCCCCGGACTACTCGCCATGGCCCTTTATTGACCTGGATCGGCCGCGCGCCGTTGGTGTTGGTGCTCAATAAGGCCGACTTGGCTGACGCAACGGTGACTCGGGCATGGACCCGCTGCTTGGGCGAGGCCGGGCGGGTGGTTGCGGTGGTACCCATGACGGCCAAAGACCCTGCAGCGAAGGGCACATTGCAGAGCGTATTGGCTTCGGTGGTTAAAGCGCCCCGTCGCTTTGCCGTCGTGGGCATGCCCAACGTAGGCAAGTCGACCCTGTTGAATCGTATGGTAGGACAAAGGCAAGCGGCCACCGGAGCGAAGCCGGGGTTGACCCGCGGCCCGCAATGGCTTCGCCCCGGGGGAGGATGGGAGTGGCTTGATCTGCCCGGAGTCGTGACCCCCGCCAAGACGAAAGACTGGCGGCTCAAAGTGTTGGGCATGGTTCACCTTGGGCCGGACGAAATCGAGGCGGCCGCCGCAGAGCTTCAACGGTGGATTCCCCGGGATAGGCTAGGCGACTGGGCAGAGTGGGCACGCAGTCGAGGCTATCTGCGGACCGGCGGGCGGATCGATGAATTGCGAACCGCGCAGGCGATCCTGACCGAGTTCCGGCAGGGCAAGTTCGGACGGATCAGTTTAGAATCCCCCGAGGACGCCAATGGCTGCTAATCGTCCCGGGTGGGCTACGTTAACCCAGTATGAGCGCGTCTTTTGGGAGGCCGGCCACATGGTGGCGGGGGTCGACGAAGTCGGACGGGGTCCGCTCGCCGGTCCGGTGGTGGCGGCCGCCGTCGTTTTTCGAACCGGCGCGCAAGTGGACGGCTTGGACGACTCCAAACGCCTTTCGGAGCGGCAACGCCAGCAACTCATGCCGGTGATATTGCGGGAGGCCCAGGCGGTAGCGGCAGCGTTTGTCGGTCCGCGGGAGATTGAGCGGGTGAATATTCGGGAAGCCAGCCGACGGGCAATGGCCACAGCGCTCTTGCGCTTGGGTGTCTCGCCTTATGTCGTACTGACCGATGCCTTGGCGATTGGCGGTCCCTGGCAAGAGTGGGCACTGCTGCATGGAGACCGGCGTTCGGCAAGCATTGCGGCGGCCTCGGTCGTGGCCAAGGTGCTGCGGGATCAATACATGCAGGAATTATCCGAGCAATATCCTGAATATGGATTCGATGGTCATAAGGGATATGCCACGGCCGCCCATCGCGCGGTGCTGGAACAGAGAGGTCCCTGTGAGGCGCACCGGAGGACATTTTTGCACGACCTGCCAACGGCTTAATCGGGGCAGCAATCGCGGCTGACCAAGTCTGCGCGCGCGTTCGTTGGCCATGGGGTGTTGAGGTGTATCGCCCGGTCCGGTTCTTCGATCGCCGGCACGCGCAGTGGGTGATGCCATCCAGCGCGCTTAAAGCGGAGATCTCACCCGTCGTGGTCCTGGGCTCGGCGCGGCGACGGGATGAAATGGGCCGGTTTGGTGCAGATTGTGGACGGCGGGTGCGGAGCGAGCGGAGTCTAAGGGGGCGCCCTTCCGATTTGCTATAATAGGAAACGCCTTGGCAACGATAGCGAGCGGGCCGCCTAGCGCAGCTCGGCACCGTCGCAACCCAACTGGAGGTGGTTGTGTGGCAAGAACCAAACCGCTTATCATCGTGGAGTCTCCCGCCAAGGCGAAGACGATTAGCCGGTTTTTGGGATCGCGCTATCAGGTGAAGGCGTCGCTGGGTCATATTCGCGACCTCCCCAAGAGCCAATTCGGCGTGGATATCGAAAGCAATTTTACTCCGCGCTATATTACCATCCGCGGCAAGGGGCCGCTGTTGAAGGAACTTCGGGAGGCGGCCAAGAAGACCGACAAGGTGTTGTTGGCCACCGACCCGGACCGGGAAGGTGAGGCAATCTCTTGGCATCTCTCAGAGCTTTTGGGTCTGGACTCGAGCGCACCCCGGCGTATCGAGTTTCATGAGATTACCAAGGACGCGGTGACCGCCGCCATCGCCCACGCACGTCCGATCAACATGGAGTTGGTCAATGCGCAACAAGCACGGAGAATTTTGGACCGGGTGGTGGGCTATAAACTGTCACCCTTGCTATGGCGAAAGGTGCGTCCGGGGCTTTCGGCCGGACGCGTGCAATCGACGGCACTGCGGTTGCTGGTCGACCGGGAGCTCGAGATAGAGAACTTCCAGTCCCAGGAATATTTCACGCTGGAGTTGACCGCGCAGGACGGTCAAGGCCACCCGATTAAGGCGAGCTACCTGGGGCCGCTCGGGGAGAAAGGACATCTTTCGGATACTGAGGCGAAGACGGTTATGACGGCGGTCGACCATCACTCGGTCACCGTCCAATCGGTTAAGGAACGCGAGCGGCGCCGGAATCCGCCTTCGGCGTTCACCACCTCCACCTTGCAGCAAGAAGCTGCGCGCAGATTGGGGTTTACCGCCCGGCGCACCATGAGCGTGGCTCAGCAGTTATATGAGGGACTCGACGTGTCAGGAGAGGGCCAAGTCGGCTTAATTACCTACATTCGGACCGATTCCACGCGGGTGGCGGAGGCCGCGCGCGCGGAAGTTCGGGGCTACATCGAAGAGCAACTGGGATCCGATTGGCTGGGCGGCGCGGTCAAAAAACCCCAAAAAGACCGTCCTGGGGTTCAAAACGCGCATGAAGCCATCCGACCGACCGCTGTGCTACGCCATCCTGAGCGAATCAAAGGTAGTCTTACCCGCGATCAGGCACGGCTGTACCGCTTGATTTGGGAGCGCTTTGTAGCTAGTGAAATGGCGTCCGCACGCTACCAGGTCACCACGGTCGATCTGCGGATTGAAGGACACGCGTTTCGGGCCACGCACTCAGTGCGCACCTTTGGAGGATATCAAGCCATTTACCAGGACGGTGAGGCCGAGGGCAACGAGGCTGGGGGGGGAAACGGAGGGGTCTTGGGCGGGCTTGTGGAAGGGCAAGTGCTCCAGGTGGTGGACCTCAAAGATGAACAGCACTTCACGGAACCGCCTCCGCGGTTCAGTGAGGCAAGCTTGGTCAAGACTTTGGAAGAGCTGGGCATCGGGCGTCCATCGACCTACGTGCCGACCATTGAGACGCTGGTGTCGCGCGATTACGTGATTCGGGAGCAGCGACGGCTCAAGCCAACGGAACTGGGACAGGTGGTTATCAGTCTCTTGCGCAAATATTTTCCCGAGATCGTGGATACCCAGTTTACCGCGGCGGTGGAAGCCCAATTGGATCAAGTGGAAGAGGCCAGTCTGGACTGGCATGACGTGTTGAATCGATTTTACGGCCCTTTCGCCAGCGAACTCGAGGTGGCGGAACAGGACATTGGGCCCGTCGAGCTGCCCGAGGAGACGACGGATGAAGTGTGCCCGCAGTGTGCCCGTCCGCTGACGGTCAAGCGGGGACGCTTTGGCAAGTTTTTAGCCTGTACCGGGTATCCGGAATGTCAATTTACCAAGCCGTTGTTGGAAAAAACGGGAGGGATGTGCCCGCGCTGCGGTAGTCCGATCGTGGTCCGGCGCAGCCGTCGCGGCCGCACCTTTTACGGGTGCGGCGGCTATCCAGAGTGCGACTTTGTGACGTGGAATCGGCCGACGGAAGCGGTGTGCCCTAAATGCGGGGCGAGCATGGCCATCCGGAGAAAAGCGGGGAAGGAGGAGTTGGTCTGCCTAAGAGAAGGATGCGGGCATGAACAGGCAGAGGCCCTCGGTTGACGGCGGCCGGGGTCGGGGAGGTCCGGCCCAAGGGGGTGGCGTATGATCGACGGGTATCCATGGCTTGAGCGATACGTGATTGAACTGGCCGGACGCGGCGCGTCCCCACACACAATCGCCGCGTACCGGTCCGACCTGAGCCAGTGGTTGGCGGTGGATCCGGATTTGGCTGCCTGGGACGGCAAACGACTGCGCCATTACGTGATGGAGCGTTCCGCCGGTCCCAACACGGCGCGAACGGTGGCGCGTAAAGTGGCGGCGATCAGGTCCTTTTATCGCTTTCTGGAGCGTGCGGGGGAAATCGACCTCAATCCAACCCGCCGCATGGTGAGCCCACGGTTTCGAAGAGGGTTGCCGCGAGTCCTGACCATTGACGAAGCCTCCACGTTGATCGAATCCGCGATGAAGGCGTCCGGTCCGCTCGGCTTGCGCAATTGGGCACTGTTAGAAGTGCTGTATGGCGGCGGATTGCGCGCGAGCGAGGCGGTGAGTCTGAGCCTCGGTGACGTAGATTGGCCGACGCGCTTTCTCAAGGTGCGGGGCAAGGGGAAAAAGGAGCGATGGGTCCCGTTTGGCACCAAGGCGGAGCGCGCGCTGGCAAGCTATCTCGATGCTGGCCGGCCTGCCCTGGCCGGTCCGGGCGAGTCGGCGGTGTTCGTCAACCACCGTGGCGGCCGGCTTAACGTTCGTAGTGTAGGGCGAATTGTTAAGTCCGTCCTCGCCGCCAGTGCGATCGGGCGGGACATCAGCCCGCACTGGTTGCGCCATAGCTTTGCGACGCATTTGCTGATGAATGGGGCCGACCTACGCATCGTCCAAGATCTGCTCGGACATGAAAGCTTGCACACGACGCAGATTTATACGCATATTTCCCAAGATCATCTGACCCGGGTGTATCAGCGCACGCATCCTCGGGCGTAGACTGAAGGGAGGGCGGCATGGAAAATGTCAGCCAGTTTCACGCGACCACCATTCTGGGCTTGGTGCGCGGCGGGCAGGCGGTGATTGGTGGCGACGGCCAGGTCACGTTTGGCCAAAATACGGTGATGAAACATTCTGCGGTCAAAGTCCGCAGACTTTATCACGAGGCCGTGCTGGCCGGCTTCGCGGGAGCCGTTGCGGATGCGCTCACGCTCTTTGAGCGGTTCGAAGGCAAGCTGGAGGAGTATCACGGCAATTTAATCCGGGCAGCCGTCTCGCTGGGGCGGGAGTGGCGGACTGACCGGATGTTGGGCAAACTGGAGGCCTTGTTGCTGGTTTCCGATCGTGAGCATCTGTTGATGCTTTCCGGCGCAGGAGAAGTGATCGAGCCGGACGACGGCATTGCCGCCATCGGATCCGGGGGAAGCTACGCGTTGGCGGCGGCCAGGGCGTTCGCGTCGCTGGATCCACCGATGCCGCTACGGGAAATTGCGGACCGCTCACTGGCCATCGCGGCCGATATTTGCATTTATACCAACCACCACGTGACGATCGAAACCTTGGGCTAGAGAGGGGCTTGACATGGACGAGGCGATGTGGACACCGAAGAAAATTGTCGAGGCGCTGGACCGGCACATTGTGGGACAGAATGAGGCCAAGCGGGCGGTTGCCGTGGCCCTTCGCCATCGCTGGCAACGTAGTCGGCTGGCCCCCGACCTGCAAGAGGAGATCACCCCGAAGAATATCTTGATGATAGGTCCTACCGGAGTCGGCAAGACCGAAGTGGCTCGGCGTCTGGCCAAATTGCTGAAGGTCCCGTTTGTGAAGGTGGAGGCGACCAAGTTTACGGAAGTCGGCTACGTAGGGCGCGATGTTGACGCCATGGTGCGGGATTTGGTGGAAACGGCGGTCCGCATGGTGAAAGAAGAGCGCACCAGCTCGGTGGAGGATCGTGCGGCTCGTCTGGCCGAGGAGCGGATCGTTGATACGTTGGCGCCCTATCCCAAGGAAAACCGCGGTATGAAGAACCCCTTCGAGATATTCTTCGGAGGGGGAGACCGGTCCGAGGACCAGACCGTCCCCGACCAGGGAGAACGGGCGCGGATTGAACAAGATCGCGCCAGCATCCGGAAGCGTTTGCAAAGCGGTGCCATGGAGCAGGACTGGATCGAGATCGAGGTGGAGGATACGTCGATGCCATCCCTGCCCATGATGGGGGGGATGCCGGGACGTGATGAAATGCAAATGAACTTTGGCGAAATGTTTCAAGGGCTGTTGCCGAGGCGGACCAAGCGGCGCAAGATGACGGTGGCTGAGGCGCGCAAGGTATTGATCCAAGAAGAGGCGCAAAAACTCATCGACACGGATGACGTCCATACGGAAGCGATTTGGCGGGCTGAGCAACAAGGCATCGTGTTTATCGATGAATTCGACAAGATCGCCGGCGGCGGGGATTCGGGGCGGGGGCCCGATGTTTCCCGGGAAGGAGTGCAACGGGATATTCTGCCCATCGTGGAGGGATCGACCGTTAATACGAAATATGGGCCGGTCCGCACCGACCATATCCTGTTCATCGCCGCCGGCGCCTTCCATGTCTCCAAACCGAGCGACCTGATTCCCGAATTGCAAGGCCGGTTTCCTCTGCGGGTTGAATTCGAAGCGCTGACCGAGCAGGACTTTTATCGCATTTTGACCGAACCGCGCCATTCCCTGATCCAGCAATATCAAGCGCTGCTGGGCGCAGAAGGAGTGACGCTGACGTTTGAAGATGACGCGATCTGGGCGATGGCGCGTTACGCCGATCGGGTGAACCAGGACACGGAGAATATCGGAGCGCGCCGGCTGCATACGATTTTAGAACGGGTCCTGGAAGAAGTCAGTTTTAACGCCCCCGAATTGGCCCAGCAAGCCATTCCGATTACCGCCCAGTATGTGGAGCAGCGGTTAGCGCGGATTGCCGACAGCGTTGACATCAATCGATATATACTCTGAAATTTGTGCTTCGTCTGATGGGTATTGGCGTCGAAATATGTTATACTTGAAGCTGCCACCAATTGAGAAAGTTTTGGTCATTGATGAAATCCGGGAGGGCAGCGAATTGATGGAATTGCTGGAAAAGACGCGGCGCATCAACCGATTGTTGCAACGTACCGCCGGAAATCCGGTGAATTTCGACGAAATGGCCCAGATTTTGAGCGAATTGATCCAAGCCAACGTGTACGTGGCAAGTCGACGAGGGAAAATGTTGGGCTACGCACTTTTGGATTCCTTCGAGTGCGACGTCATGGTGCGTGAAGTCTTGAACCACGACACGTTTCCAGAGGGATATAACCGAGGACTCCTGAGGATCGACGAAACGCATCCGAACGTTTCCCAAGAAGCGCGGAAGTGCGTATTTTTCCATGATACGCCGTGCCTATACGAAGACAAGGTGACGACCATCGTGCCGGTAAATGGTGCTGGAGACCGCTTGGGAACGCTGGTCATGTCACGGTTTGGCAAGAAGTTTGACGACGAGGACCTCGTGTTGGCAGAATACGGGGCGACGGTGGTAGCGATGGAAATTCTTCGTTCCAAGTCTGAGGAGGTAGAGGACGAGGCGCGAAAAAGGGCAACGGTCCAAGTGGCCATTGATACCCTGTCCTATTCCGAGCTCGAAGCGGTACAGCATATTTTCGACGAACTCGGAGGCGGTGAGGGCCTCTTGGTCGCGTCTAAGGTGGCCGACCGAGTAGGAATCACCCGTTCGGTGATTGTCAATGCGTTACGCAAGTTTGAATCGGCTGGCGTCATCGAATCGCGATCCCTGGGCATGAAGGGCACGCATATCCGGGTACTGAATGACCGGCTCTTGGACGAGTTGCGAAAACAGCGGCGGTAGGCGCTACGGGCGGTTATTGTGGGGCGACACGCACTCCCATGGCATGGAAGCTGGGAGTGCGTGTTTTCGTCCCAGGGTCCCAGCGTGACACAATGGGGGTCGTCATCGAGATAGCGAGCACCTGCAGCGCGCCGGCCGAAGGCTGGCTAGGGCCCGCCATGCAATCGGAAGAGGGATTGGTTCGGCGCACCTTGTAGGAGGTTGCCGACCGGCACGAAGATGGTAAGATCGACCTGGGAACGACGGGCAGACTCGAACAGGGCAGGAGGGGTGGTAATCAATTGAACACCAGGCGCAACGAACCCGACATCGATACGAAGGCCATCGGACGCATGCCAGCCCGGCAGCTGGAACAAGAGTTGGCAGAGTGGGACGTGATTGACGTCCGCGAACCGGAAGAGTGGGTATCGGGGGTCATCCCCGGGGCCAGGTTGATGCCCCTGGGCAGCGTTCTCCGACGGGCCGGCGAGCTCGACTCCACGGTGCGCTATGCCGTGGTCTGCGCGCACGGTCATCGAAGTCTCCAGGCGTGCCTATGGCTCGCCAACCGCGGATTACAGGTTACGAACGTAGAAGGCGGAATGGCGGCCTGGCGAGGCTCCCTCGGCCAGGCCGATGCCGACGCCGCTAGACGAACCCGATGAGTCACAGACCCCGCGGCTAAAGCCGGGGGCTTGTCGGGATGCATTTCCGAGAGTCTCTAGCTTTCGCCGGAAAGCCCGCAAGGGCGCTATGACCAGCCTTAGCCGCCGGGATCTCGGGAGCGAGCGGCTCCGTTCCTTCGGTGCAGACCTTGGGATGCTTCTCCAGTCTCAAG
>JAJZZH010000097.1 GCA_021797675.1 Bacillota bacterium
TTGGGGCAAGGGGTCATGCGTGACCTCGAGAAATTGACGGGGTTTCGGTCTGGAGAGGGACGGATTGCATTGTTCACCATTCGGAACCATGCCGCTCGACCCGCCAAAAGATATGGGTAAGGATTAGATGCTGTGGGGGAGGGTTGGGGATTCATTCCTACCGTCACTTGTCCCCATGCTGTGGGGGAGGGTTGGGGATTCATTCCTACCGTCACTTGTCCCCATGCTGTGGGGGAGGGTTGGGGATTCATTCCTACCGTCACTTGTCTGCTCGGGGGGTGGCTTCCGCTCCATTGGGTGGGGATGTTTTTCCCCCACGCACCGCTCAAGATCCCGGCAAGAGAAGGATGGCCGGAAACTCCCGTCGGTGGTGCCCTGAGCCCCAGGGTTACTGGGTCTTCATCAAGATGCCCCGTCGCCACGTGGTGGCGACGGGGGAATGAATGGACAAACTCCTAGGTTTTGTAGTCCTCCAACCAAGCGTTGAAAGGCAAACCGTAGCATGAACCCATATTTGCGCATCAAACGGCGTAACACCGTGTCCTGATCGGGCGTGACATCGAGCAAGACACCCAAAATGGTCTACTCCTTCCTGAACAAAGGTCGTCATCGCTTGACGCACGGTCGAACCCATCTTGTTCCCTCCGCGTTTGCCATCAAGGCAGGCCGAGAACGACGTGGTCCTGGCGGCAACCGGATCCCAGGACAGCGGTCGGCTTCGGCGCCGAACGCGTCCCCACCCGTTCGGGGGCCACGGTGTTTTCACAACCTACGGATGCCCCATTGGCTGGGTCAGATTGCGGTTTGGCTTCCCGACGGCAGCTTGTCCAGGTGCTCCCACGGGTGATTGGGTTGTGGAGGGATTTCCGAGTACAAACACCTTAACCCTTTCAATGCCGAAATGGTTGACCGTTTGGTGTCCAGCGTTGATGAATATGTCGATGCGGTGACCCTGAATCGCTCCGCCGGTGTCCATCGCGCGGCCGAGAAACCCGCCCGAGGGCAGCGTGGGGTCATGGTAGCCTTCGACATAGAGATAGCTCTTTAACGGAATCAGCTGGGGATCCACCGCCACCATTCCCGGAGTCAGGGATTGCCCAAAGGCGTCCACGGGCCCATACGGATAGTTAGCCCATGTGCTGGGCCCGTAGCCGGTGGCAACCATCTGATATTCGGCAAGGATCGGTCGCCCATCAATCGTCGCGGGCGCGGAGTTTGCGGCGTGAGGTGACAATTGGTGCCGGCCTGCCGCTGCCAATTTTGCCGCCAATCCTGCCGAGGCGTTGACCGCGGACTGGTCTGCGCCGAAGACGCCGTTGACCGGAAGCCGCGCATGGACCATGATGTTGACGTTGGTCCGGAGCCCCGTTACGGAGGGCCCATGGGCACCGACCCGCGATGGTTGGTGTAGGGCCGATTGTACGGTCGCTGCTGAAGCCGGGGTGTTGGACCCCGGCAGGGCCATCAGGGCAGCGGCGGTCAAGACGAATAGTTTCGTGGTGGAGGACATATGGCAGAACGCTCCTTTCGATGCCTCAGAGGTCAGTGAATCACCTTCGCGATGTTCACGGTCCGCCGCTGGCGATTGGTTGTTGTACGCTTTCGTCAAGGGTTTGCCACGGACGCTCCCTGCGGGGAGGTGGCAAATAAGGCTGAAGGTGAGTATAAATAGATGTGGGAGCCTTGTCATGGTGCGAAGGATGGGGTCACTGGGGATAGGGAGGGAATGGCGCCAGGATAGGAAGCCCCAGAACCGGGACCGCAAAATGCTGACCGGATTCCGCTATATGGAAATAGAGATAGGGTGTTTGCTGTGACTATTTCATTGCATACTTAGGATTGAGATGAAATGGAGGAGGAGTATTGGAGGAGAGTGCGCTGGTGGTTCCGGTGGCGTTGCCGGACGCATTGGAACAGCTGCGGTGGCGATATGATCCGCTGGGCAAGGCTTTGCCACCCCATATCACGTTGGCGGTGCCATTCGGCCAGCGTGACCTCAGGGAGCGGATTGCCCCTCGCCTCAAGGAGTTGGCTGCCGGATTCGAGACGTTTTCGGTCGTGGGGGATGACATCGGCGCATTCTCCAGCGATGCCTTGGATACCATCTATCTCGGCATCCAGCCCAACCAGGATTTGGATCGTTTGATGCAGGCTGCTCAGGTTTCCTTTCCAGAATATCCTCCGTATGGTGGCAAACATGTCAACCTCGTCGTCCACGTTACCCTGGCCCGGATTCCGGAAGAGCTGAACCAGAACGTCCTAGAACGGGCACGAGCAATTCTTCAGGACATAGGGCCGGTCAAGCTCAGGGTTCAGGCTTTGGCTTGGATTACGGGGAACCATGATGAACTATTTACCGACTCGTTTCTCTTGCGACCGAGGGAGCCGCAACTTCCGTGACCCCAAGCCCGGTCCCGCGTGAGTTTTTTGTGCAGCCGACGCATATGCTGGCCCGAAATTTGTTGGGTAAAGTGTTAATGTTGGAGAGCGCCGGAGGAAGAATTGTCGAGGTGGAAGCCTACCAAGGGCCCACCGATCGAGGCGCCCACAGCTTCGGGGGGCGCCGCACCGCACGCACGGAAGTCATGTTTGGCGAGCCTGGCCACGCCTATATTTACCGGATCTATGGGCGCTACGATTGTGTCAACGTTGTTTCGGCCGCCGCGGGTCGCCCAGAAGCTATTTTGGTGCGGGCGTTGGAACCGCTGGCTGCTTCGGTTGACGAATTCGTGCGTCGGCGAAATTGCCCGCCAGGGACTCATTCAGCGAGGATTCCTATCCTGACCAACGGTCCCGGGCGATTGACCCAGGCGCTGGGCATCGATCGGTCGTGGAACGGGCATCCGCTGTGGCAGGAGCCGTTTTATATAGCTGACGACGGCGTCGTGGTCCCTGCCTCTGACCTTCGCCAGGGCCCGCGGGTAGGGATAGCCTATGCCGGGATGGCTGCAGAATTTCCCTGGCGGTACTGGATTGCCGGCAATCCTTTCGTGTCGCGACCGTAAGGCGGCGAGACTGGAGCGAGCGCTTGGTCTTTGCGTTGACGGAGGCCGATCCCCGTGGTACGGTTATGCTATAAGGGGGTGTAATGTGCGATGCTTAAGGTTTCCAGCAAGGGGAGGTACGGTGTCAAAGCCGTCTTCGAACTGGCATTGCACAACGGACAAGGACCGCTAGCCGTCGGCTTGATCGCGAAGTCGCAAGCGATTTCCGAGCCCTATTTAGAACAACTGATGGGCCCCTTGAAACGTGCGGGAATAGTGGATGGAGTGCGGGGGGCGCAAGGCGGCTATCAGTTGGCCCGCGACCCCGCAAGGATTTCGGTGGGGGATGTGGTTCGGGCGCTGGAAGGCCCGATCGCACTCACCGACTGTACGGCGGGAGATCCGAGTCACTGCCCATCGCTCAGCCATTGCGTCGGACCTGACGTGTGGAGCCGAGTTCAAGCGGCGCTCGTAGAAACCATGGATGGCATCAGTTTTCGGCAGCTTTTAGCCGAACAGGAGTTGGAACCGCGCCCCGTTTTCGTGGGGGGGGTCCGGGAGGGGACGGGGTAGGCATGGAGAAGGTTGCTATCGGATTGAGCGGCGGCGTCGACTCCTCGGTTGCCGCCGCTCTGCTTTTGCGCCAAGGGTATCAAGTGATCGGGGTGACCATGCGCCACTTGCCGGCGGAAACGACTAATTCTTGCTGTTCGTTGGAGGCGGTGGTCGACGCCCGCCGTGTGGCCAAGAAACTGGGGATTCCTCATGTGCTGGTAGACGTACAAACGACGTTTTATCAGCGTGTGATTGAGCCGTTTGAACTGGGCTATCTCCAGGGCACCACGCCCAACCCTTGCGCACTATGCAATCGCTACATCAAGTTTGGGGAGATGTGGCAGTGGGCCGCGGAGCAGGGTTGCGACTACGTGGCCACCGGGCACTATGTGCGACGGGTTGAACGCAACGGGACGTACGAGTTGTGGCGGGCGCGAGACCGTGGCAAGGATCAGAGTTACCTTCTGTACAGCCTGGGCCAGAACGATCTCAAGCATTGTTTGTTCCCGTTGGGGGAATACCAAAAATCGGAGGTGCGGGCCTGGGCAGAAGTGTGGGGCTTGGTCACGGCGCATAAACCGGACAGCCAGGAGTTGTGCTTCGTGCCCAAAAACGACTATGCCGGATATTTGGCCACCCATCGTCCGGAAGCGGTGCGTCCGGGAGCGATCGTGAACCGATCGGGAGAAACGTTGGGCGAGCACCGGGGCGTGGCGTTTTACACGGTAGGACAGCGTCGCGGGCTCGGCTTAACCGCGAGCGAGCCGCAGTATGTGATGGAATTGGACGCGAACACGAATCAGGTCGTGGTGGGGAGCCGCGATGAGGTACTGGGCCAACGTTTTCAGTGCGATGAGGTGCATTATGTCAGCGACCATCCCTTCGCGGAGACCGTGACCGGCGAGGTCAAAATTCGCTACAACATGGAACCGCAGCCTGCTCGGTGGACAGCGAGCAGCGCCGGCGTTGCTGTGATCGAGTTCGATGCGCCGCAGTGGGCGATTACACCGGGGCAGATCGCCACCTTGTACCGTGGTGACCAGTTGTTAGCTGGGGGCAGGATTACCACATAGCGCTGCCTCGCCTCCGATCAAAGAGGTAATGGGCTTGATTACCCGATGGCACCTGATAAATCTGCCGGTTCGTTTTCGGGACCGACAGAATATACGTCTCAGGGTTGAAAACCTTCTGATTAGCTGGCCGGAACCCGTGGTTGCCGGGTTCGCCGTGCGCCGACATGGCCGGGCGGTCTTTTTGCCATGGTCACCAGGGGTCGTGGTTAGCCCCTACGGCGTCATTGCCGATTCTATCCATCTGCTTTGTCGACGCCAGGGAGGCGTGTTGCGGAGCGGCGAGGAACCAGTGCTTCGATGGCGGGGCACGCCGGTCGACGATGGGGGCGGCCAGAGCGTAGGATTCGTTCGCGATTTGGTATTAGATGAAATGCGCCGCCGGGTGGCCGCCCTGATGGTCTCCCGCGGCTTATTGCACGACGTTTGGTCGGGGGCCTTGCTCGTCAGTTGGGAGGAGGTGCAATTTCTTGCCGATGGGCGAATCAAATGGGTGCGCGGCGGGCAGACTTCCTAATGGAGTCTGGCCGCGAAAGAAATGGAGGCGTCGAGGGTGGACAGCCTAAGCTGCCCGCAGTGTGGCGGGCGCAATGTCGGCAAGGTGGGGACCGGCCAATTCTATTGCTGGGATTGTTACATTGAGTTTTCGGTGTCACACCGGGGTATTCGGATGTATACCGTGGAAGCGGACGGAGAGCTTACCCGCATTGAAAGTGCGGTATCTGCCAAGGAGGTGTTGTCATGAAGCGGTATATGAACGGCGTGATGACCGGCGCCCTGGTCGGAGCGGTGGTGACCGGCGTATGGCTGATGCAGCGCAATCGGTCACGGAGTGCCATGTGGCGGGTTGCTCGCCAGTTGGGACCGCGCATGACCCGGCTGGGGGCGAACGGCCTGCGCGGGGCACGACGCCGCTGGGGTTAGGTGCTGTTTACGTCGAATACGTGGATATCACGGGCGCGAGGGGTCTTTTTCGGGCTGATCGTCGTGGGAGGAATGTGGTTAGCCTGGTTGGCACGACCGGTGTTGACCCCATTTCTTTTTGCGTTCATTATCGCGTACCTGTTAGCACCATGGATAGACTGGTGTGTTCAGGGAGGGATTCCTCGCATCCTCGCCGTACTGATCACCTATGCCGTGGTAGGGGGCGGTTTGTTCACGCTCTCGGTGTATCTGACCCCCTTGCTTGTACAACAGAGCTTATGGTTGGTCCACCGGCTGCCGGAATGGACCCGGGCGCTCGCAGCGTATTGGTCGTATTCCCTAACTCGGGTGCACCAAGCGCCGATTCCTGAGTTGATTCGCCGCCTCCTGGCCCAAAGTTCGAGTCACATCGAAGCACGGTTGTTCGTGATCTTGAAATCGGTGCTGAAGACGGTCTTTGGCCTCGTGCCGGGCATTTTGAGCATCGTGGTGGCACCTGTGTTAGCCTTCTTTATTTTGAAAGATCTCGAGCGGATACGAAGAACATTCTGGGGCCTGGTGCCTATCGGATGGCGGCCGGGGATATTCAAGCTGGGCGTCGATATTGACGATGCGTTGAATGGATTTCTTCGTGGTCAGTTGCTGGTAGCGCTCGTCGTGGCGGTATTAGCTTCGGCATGGACGTTTGTGCTCAACATTCCGTTTGCGCTTCTCATAGGTGCTTTGGCGGGAATTACGGACGTGATTCCCTATGTGGGGCCCATTGTGGGTGCAATTCCGGCGGTCATCCTGGCATTGACCGTCTCCCCCTGGAAGGCCCTTTACGTGGTTTGCGGCTTTATCGTTATTCATCAATTGGAGGGCACCGTGATAGCTCCCAAGGTCGTGGGGGATTCGGTCGGCCTGCACCCCTTGGTGGTGATGTTTGTGCTGTTGGTCGGGGGAGAGGTCTACGGCCTGGTTGGGCTGCTGCTGGCCGTGCCGCTGACCGCGGTGGGCAAGGTGGTGTTGGTGCACGCGATAGAGCGTCTGGCGGAATGCGGCTTGCATCGGGACAAGGTCACGACGTCGGGAGACCGATCGCTATGAGGGCTATCACCGCCCGAGCGGGGTTGGGCCACTCGCCGGCCGCATCGTCGCCGAGATTGACTGCAAACTTCAGCAGTCGCTACAATGGGCTAGATACGTTAAAATGAAAGCGAAGATGATGCGGATAAGCAACGGATACCAAATGGGATAGGCAAAGGTCAGAGCGAAGTATTGGCAACATCGCTAACACGCATTTTGGGAGGCTCGCTGGTGAAGGCTTCAAGCATCCGCCAAAAGTTTATTCAATACTTTCAACAACACGGTCATCAGTGGGTTCCCAGTTCCTCATTGGTACCGGCTGAGGACCGTACCCTCCTATTTACCAACGCGGGGATGGTGCAATTCAAGGATGTATTTTTGGGCCTGGAGACGCGGGACTATCGGCGGGCGGTTTCGGCGCAAAAATGCATGCGGGCCGGGGGGAAGCACAACGACCTGGACCAGGTGGGGCGAACCGCCCGGCATCAGACCTTTTTCGAAATGCTGGGAAATTTCTCGTTTGGGGATTATTTTAAAGCTGAGGCGATGCAATTAGCTTGGGAGTTTCTCACCCGGGAACTGGCCATCGACCGTGGTCGACTGTGGGTTACCGTGTTCGAGTCCGACGACGAGGCGGCCGAGTTATGGCAACAGGTCGCCGGCCTGCCTCCCGAACGTATTGTGCGGTTAGGCGAGAACGAAAACTTTTGGTCGATGGGGGAAACGGGACCTTGCGGACCGTCGAGTGAGATTTTTGTGGACCGGGGAGAGGCGTATCGTTGTGGCCCCCATTGCGGGCTGGGCCAGTGTGAATGCGACCGGTTGCAGGAAATCTGGAACTTGGTCTTCATGCAGTATGACCGAGACGCGAAGGGCAAACTCTCTCCCTTGCCGCGGCCCAGCATCGATACGGGAATGGGGCTGGAACGCGTGGCCGCCTATCTGCAGGGAGTGGACTCCACGTTTGACACGGATCTCTTGCGTCCCCTCGTCGAGCGCATCGAGGTGTTGAGCGGGCGGTCTTACGATCGGGGAGAAGGGGGAATGGCATTTCGGGTGATTGCCGACCACGCGCGGGCAGTGACCTTTCTCTTGGGGGACGGGGTAACCTTCAGCAATCTGGGACGAGGATATGTGATGCGGCGGATTTTGCGCCGCGCCGTGCGTTTCGGCCGACTTCTGGGTTTTCAGGATCCCTTTCTTCATGAACTGGTGCCCGTGGTCACGGCCCTGATGAGCGATGCCTATCCGGTGCTCAGTGAGCGCGAGTCAGCCATTGCCGAACAAATCCGCCAAGAAGAAGAACGTTTCCTGAGTACGCTCAGTGTCGGCATGCAGGTGCTGAATGACAAATTGCGTCCCCTGGGCCCGGGGGAGACGCTGTCGGGAGAGGATGCTTTCTTGTTGTACGACACCTTTGGATTTCCCCTCGATCTCACCCGAGACCACGCTGAAGAACGGGGCGTTCGGGTAGCCGAGGCGGACTTCGAGCGGCTGATGGAGGAACAGCGCGAACGAGCGCGACGGACGCGCGAATATATGGATGTGTCGTTGCCAGTGAAACCCCAGGCGATGTTTCGCGGTTACGAGGATCTTGAACTCAAGGCGGTCGTCGTCGGGGAAGCGGTGATCGACGGTGATCCCGTCAGCTCTCTGGAGCAGGGTGAGACGGGGTACGTTTGGCTGCCCGAAACGCCGTTTTACGCGGAAGGGGGAGGGCAGGTTGGTGACCGCGGGGAGCTGACGGGACACGACGGATCTCGCTTTTCCGTCCGCGACGTGTTGCGCGTCAATGGAAGTACGTGGCACTATGGCACCGTGATTGCTGGGCGACTCGTCCGCGGGCAGCCGGTAAAGGCCTCGGTCGACCCAGCGTGGCGCGTGGGTTGTCGAAGAAATCACACGGCGACCCATCTTCTGCATGCGGCACTTCGGCAAGTGCTTGGGGAGAGTGTGCATCAGACCGGGTCACTGGTGGCCCCTGATCGGTTGCGGTTTGACTTCTCGTACGGCGGGCCGCTGGCGAGGGGGACGATTGGTCAAGTCGAAGATCAGGTCAACCGATGGATTCAGGACGATCGTCCGGTAAACACCATCGAAAAATCGCGTGAACAGGCCCTCGCCGAAGGGGCGATCGCGTTTTTTGGTGATAAATATGGTGATCGCGTACGGGTGGTCACCGTGCCCGGTGCCAGTCAAGAGCTTTGTGGAGGTACCCATGTGGCCCGCACGGGAGAAATCGGGCCCTTTGTCATCGTGGAAGAATCAAGCGTAGGGGCGGGTTCACGGCGGATTGAGGCGCTGACCGGGGTCGCCGCCGTCGGTCGGATGCAATCTTGGCGGGATCGCGAAGTGGAGTTGACCCATTTGCTGAAAGTCGGCGGAGATGAACTGCTGGACAGGATACGGGAGTTGCTGGCCGAATCGAAGCGGCGTGCGGCCAGGATTGAGGAATTGCAGACTGAAATCCGTGCCGGCCAGGGCCGCAGTTTGGCCGAGCGGGCGGAAACTTACAACGGGTTTCGACTGGTGGTGGCTGCGGTGGAGCCACCAACCGGCGTCGACGGCCTCCGACAATGGATTGACGGCCTGAAATCCGCGGTCGACGTCGCCGTGCTAGCATCGGGCAGTGGTCAGCAGGCAGCCATGGTGGTATTTTTAAGCCAACCGTTGCGAGAGCGCGGTCTCGATGCGGCCCAGCTGGTGAAGGCGTGGGCGCCGATCATCGACGGTGGCGGCGGGGGACGGGCGGACTTTGCTCAGGCCGGCGGCCGCCGGGCCGATCAGATCCGTCCCATGCTCGATGCGGCGAAGCGTCAGTTGCGCGAGGAGCTCGAAAAGATACCGGCCACCTTGGGAAAGGGGTGAAGAGCCTGCTATGAGCGCATTGGATGAAACGCGACGGGTTTATGGGCACGGGGCCGTCTATAATCAAGCGGATGCCGTGCTACGGGAGGTCTATGGGGCGCTGAAAGACCGCGGATACAATCCTGTAAGCCAATTGGCGGGCTATTTGCTTTCCGGTGATCCCGCCTACATTACCAGCCATCAAGGGGCTCGCAACCTCATCCGCCGTGTGGAACGCGATGAATTGCTGGAGGAACTCTTGCGCCAGTTTATCCTTCATCTGGAGGAGCGGAACCATTCGTGAGCGAAGGCCGTATAATGGGCCTGGATGTGGGGGATAAATGGATCGGGATTGCGGTCAGCGACGAACTGCGGATCGTGCCCAGGCCGCTTTCCGCAGTCCGTCGGACTAGTGTGGGCCAGGATATATTGCATCTGCTCGATCTTTGTAAACGGTGGAATATATCTCAAATTGTGGTAGGATTACCGGTGAATATGGATAACAGCCTGGGCCCACAAGCCCAAAAAACTCTCTCCTTCATCAGCCAGTTGCGTCAACAGTTTGCAGGTGCGGTGATGTCTAGGGATGAGCGATTGACGACCAAAGAGGCTGAGCGAATTTTAATTGCTCAAGATGTTCGAAGGGAACGGCGCAAGCAGCTGATTGACGGTGTCGCTGCAACTTTGATACTTGAGGGGTTTCTTCAGGAACTTCGCGTCAATTCTGAGAAAGAGGTGGGCCGGGTGGCAGACGACAAGGAGCCAAACGAACTGATGGGAGACGAGGACGAAGAGATCATCACCTTGACAGACGAAGACGGCAATGAACATGAGTTTGTGGTTGTGGACGTGATCGAGGTGGATGCCCGCGAATATGCGATTTTGCTGCCTATTGATACGCAGGAAGACGAAGAGACGGAGGCAGTTATTCTGCGCCTTGAAAAGGACACCGACGGGGATGACGTCCTCGTCGACATCGAGTCGGAATCAGAATGGGATAAAGTGGCCCAAGCCTATGAGGAATTGTTGGATGAGGACGACGACGAATAGGTGAGTTTCTTTCCGGTGGACAGACGCAGACGCGGGCTACGATGGGGACCTTGGCTCGCGGGTGGGATGGGGACGGCAATCGGGATAGCCCTGGTGGTGGGCGGGGCCTGGTGGTGGCTATTCGGTTCGGCCAATTTTCAGGGTGTGCGCCGCGCCTATTTTACCGTGACCGTGGGCGAGTCGGCTTGGTCAGTGGCCCGCCGTTTGACGTCTGTCCACTTGTTGCACACGCCATGGGGATTCATTTGGCTAGCCGAACAGCGGCGATGGGGTGGTCGGATTCGTCCGGGAACGTACCGCTTGCGAGCATCGGACACGCCTTTGTCTATCTTGAAGACCATGGTCCAAGGGAAGGCGATAAATCAGATCACGGTCGTGGCGGGGAGCCGGGTCTCTTTGGTAATCCGTCACCTGCTACGGCTTCATATTGGTACCCGCCAGGCATATCGGCGCTTGGAGCGCCGTGGTTTGCCAGGAATGCCAGCACCGGCACCGGGAGTTCGCGATGCTTTGGAAGGATACCTCTGGCCGGCGACTTACGCCGTGTTTCGTGGTTCCACGGCCAAAGGAGCTCTGTTGCCGATGTGGCACGCCTTCGAGCAGCACACCGAAGCGTTTCGTCATCGTCTTGGGTCCGGTTGGGCCTTGAAAAGGGTGGTCACCCTCGCCTCGCTGGTTGCCGCGGAGGTCAAGTATCGGTCGGAAGATGCGCGGGTGGCGGCAGTCTTCGCAAATCGATTACGAAGGCACATGCCATTGCAATCGGATGCCACCATATACTACGCGGAAGGCGGCAGTCGGCGTGGCTCGTTGACCAACGCGGACTTAGCCTTGGCTTCCCCCTACAATACTTACCGTAACCATGGCTTACCGCCGGGGCCCATCGATAATCCGGGCGCTCAAGCGTTGGCCGCCGCGCTCGATCCCGCCCGGGTAGGATATTTGTACTTTCTTACCGCTCCCAACGGGCGAGTTGAGCTGGCCAATACCTATGCGCAGCAGCTTCGGCACTTGGCAAGCCTCAAGCGACATTGAGCACCAGTTGGCCAAGGAAAGCCTCGGTAGCCCAAGCGCGAGCGACATCGCAGTTTTTGCCCCGGGGTGATGCAGGGAAGAGGATCATATAGGATCGATGAAGTCAGCTGGGAGAGTTCGGACCCTAAGATCACGGGGACCAGAGCCGATAAGGGGGGTCGTGGCCATCCAAAATACCCTCGGGATGGTTGCTTCCCCTGCGTTCAACCTGACCTATCTGAGCATGTATGCAAAGGATTGCCGAGAAGTCTAGACTGGCAGGAATTTCCGAGTTGCGACGAAGTATCGAAGAAAACCTTGTAGTTATCCAGAAAAGGCTGCCATCGCATGGGCTATCCAAGATGCCTTGCAATGGCTAAAAGAGTAACTTGCCGGATAATCATCGATACTCTCGACGGAGAGCTGTATAATCCATCGCGCATCCCTCAACTCCTTTCAGGGAAACGGGCGTTCGAACCCGGCGGGGTTTGTCGCGTGGACACCCCGGGGCCATCGCCCACCAGGATCAGGGGCTCTGTGCGTAACTCGTTGGCCTCGACAATCTCCTTCCCTGGGCGATCAGTTTTGGGCGAGGCGGCGTTTTAGACCGGGGGGGGCACGGCCATCGCCGGATCCACGCCACAATCTCTAAGTCCGGCGGGATCGACCCCGATAGGCCACGTTACGGTTGCCTGGAGGATCTGACGGTCCCCTTCACAAACCCCTTCGCCGAACGAGGTCTGCGCCTGATCAAAGTCGGGGAGCAACGTTCCGGATCGTTTCGGTCGAACCAAGGCGCGAGCGCATTGCGCTCATTCACGGCAAAGCAAGGGCGATCATTGTCGACGGTATTGCGATCGGTCGTCCGCGACGACCCTGGGCAACCAGACACGGGTTAACTCGTTAGCCCACGACGTGATGGGGAACACTCCAATGTCCGTGTCGCACGTCGCGGGGGTTTACCCCAGCCATTGCGATTGGTATACCTAAATAGTTACGGGGTTTCACGGAGGTCGCTTCCCGAAATTGGTCCCGCGGTTTAGCGGAAAGGAGGCATCACACGTTGCCGACAATGTGGGAAAGCCCTGCAGCGTATTGGCATCATGGCAGCGTCGAGGGCGATCCAGACAGGGCGGTGCAAAGTTGCACGCGGTATTTCGGGTTCAGCAGTAAGCAAAAAATCACCGGGTTTAGACTCGATGTTGGTGTCGGAGGATCACCAGTGTACACCCCGACACCTCCGCATCGCAGCGTGGGACGAGGTCGCCGACCAATGGAGAATGTGTTGGGAAGAGTCCACGATGCCCAAGCAAGAGGTCTATACGCTCGATTGGACCGAAGGGGTTTGGGCACGCTATCTGCGCGTACAGTTGCTTGCCCATCATGGGACCAATGGGCAACATACGGAAGTCGCTGAAAATCCCAATCAGGTCATGTTTAGGGCGCTTGACGGTTTTAGTGTGTTCGCGGACGGACAGGCGGTTAAACGTGTGCGCGTGCCAAATTTTCAATCACAGCCGTCATTGAAGCAAATCCCGGTGACTCCAGGTTCCGGTCCGAGAAACGCAGGCGTTGCCACCAGTGTTTCCTTCAAGGAAAACTCCAATGAATTGGTGTTTTCCAATCGGTGGATGAGGATGGTCTTTTCTCGATTACCAAAAACGGGCGTAAAGCCCCCGCCTTTAGGCGTGGGGATATCAGCCCATTGGCCCGTCAGGGCCAAGAGTTTTTTTGACGGTTC